>NZ_PSWE01000002.1:0-187052 GCF_002932195.1 Rathayibacter sp. AY1C4
GATGTGCCGACGGCAGGTGCGCACGCTGAGGTCCAGCCGTGCCGCGAGCGCCTCGTCGGTGAGCCCGGCGGCGAGGCCCTGCAGGATCGACCGCTCCACCCGAGATCCGCCCGCTCCTGACGCGCCAGCAACGCGTCGCCAGCCCCCGTGCCGTCACCAGCCGCGCCAAGCAGCAGTCGCCCTCGCTCATCATGATCGTGCTCCTCTCCGGCGCCGGCGCTCTGCTCTACGGCGCCTTCCTGCTCAACCCGCGCAACATCGGCGACCCCCTCCCGTTCGCCATCGTCATCATCTGCGAGCTGGACCTGATCGGCCAGGCCGCGCTCACGATGTGGACCGCCCTGTCGAGCACCTACGACCCGCGCGACTCCGCCTTCCACTCCGCTCGAGCGACGCTCTACGGGAGCCCGGTCGACGGCATCCCGATCGGCGAGGACCTCTACCTCGGCCGCCGCCGCATCACCGTCGACGTCTTCATCACGACCTACAGGGAGGACCCCGCGATCATCGAGGAGACGGCCCGTGCGGCCCGCGACATGCGCGGCACCCACGTGACGTGGCTCCTCGACGACGGGGACGACCCGCAGGTCGCCGCGATCGCCGAGCGCCTGGGCGTCCGCTACGTGGTGCGCGAGGACCGCGCGGGTGCCAAGGCCGGCAACGTGAACCACGCGCTCCGTCTGACCGACTCGGACTTCGCCGTGATGATCGACGCCGACTTCGTGACCGTGCCGGAGTTCCTGGAGGAGACTCTCCCCTTCTTCGCCCACGACGACGTCGCCTTCGTGCAGGCCCCGCAGGTCTACGGGAACGCGCACAACTTCATCTCGCGCGGCTCCGCCTACATGCAGATCGTCTTCTACGCCCTCACCCAGCCGGGCAAGAACAAGTACAACTCCGCCTTCTGCGTGGGCACCAACGCCGTCTTCCGCCGCAAGGCCCTCGACGACATCGGCGGGATGTACGAGGGCTCGCAGTCCGAGGACATCTGGACGTCGATCTTCGTGCACGAGCGCGGCTGGCGCTCGATCTTCGTGCCGATGACCCTCGCGGTCGGGCGCACGCCCGAGACGATCGAGGCCTTCGTCCGCCAGCAGGTCCGCTGGGCCGTCGGCGGGTTCGAGATCCTGCTCAAGCACAACCCGTTCTCGCCGAAGCGCCGGCTCACGACCGACCAGCGCGTGCAGTACTTCATGACCGTCACGTTCTACTTCACCGGGATCGTGCCGCTGGGCCTGATCGTGCTGCCCCCGCTGCAGATCTACCTGAACATCACGCCGGTCAGCCTGGAGGTGCCGCTCGTCGAGTGGATCCTCTTCTACTGCGGGTTCTACGTGCTGCAGATCGGGCTCGCGCTGTTCATCATCGGCTCGTTCCGGTGGGAGACGCTGCTGCTGTCGACCGTCACCTTCCCGATGTACACGAAGGCGTTCTTCCTCGCTCTCGCGGGCCGGAAGCCGGCCTGGACCTCGACGGGCGCGACCGGGCAGGCCGCCTCGCCCTTCAACTTCATCAAGGTGCAGATGGTCTTCCTGGTGTTCCTGGCCGCGACCTCCGTCGTCGGCTTCCTCAAGGCGGAGTGGACCGCGGAGTACTCGGTGGCGCTCGCCTGGAACGTCCTGAACACCCTCACGCTCGGAGCGTTCGCGGTGATCGCGGCGCGCGAGCACGTCCTCCTGAAGCGCGCCGCCCGGGCCGAGGTGGTCGCTCCGAGCGGCCCCGCCGCCGCGGGACGCCACGGACTCGCCGTCGGTGCGGCATGACCGCGCTGCGCTGGCTCGGCTTCCTCGCCTCGTGCGCCCTCGCGCTCGGCGTCGCCGCCGCCGGCCTGGTCTACGCGAACAACTCCTCGCTCACCGTGCGGGCGGCGAGCGCTCAGCTCGTCACCGACGAGTACTCGCTGGGGACGCCCTACGCGGGCACGATCCAGGACCTCACGATCTCCCGCGGCGACGCGGTGGAGAAGGGCGACGTGCTCTTCAGCCTGCAGAGCACCGTCCTCGAGTCCGACATGCAGACGAAGACGTTCACCAGCGCCGATGTCGGCTACCGGATCGAGGAGGGCGGCCTGATGGTCTTCACGGCGGCGCTGGACGGCGTGGTCACATCGGTCGACGCCGAGATCGGCTCCTTCGTCGAGGAGGACCAGATGATCGCGGTCGTCGCGATCTCGGACTCGATCCACCTCGAGAGCGAGTTCGTGCTCGGCGCCCGGGACTACTCGCGGGTCCCGATCGGCGGCACCGTCGCCGTGGCGATGCCGGACGGGACGACCGTCGACGCCGAGATCTACGACGTCGAGGTGGAGCGGTTCCACGAGGGGCGGGCGACGACCGTCATCCGCGCGCGCACCGACGAGATCACGACGCAGGACTACACCGTGGTCGGAGCTCCCGTCGCGGCGGAGGTGCGGCTCCGCGACGACGGCGACGGCTTCGGCGGCTGGCTGGTCGCCCAGCTCGGCAGGCTCTTCACGCCGGGCGGATTCGCGCGGTGAGGCGCGGGGCGGGGGCGGCCCTCGCTCTCGCCCTCGCGATCGCAGGCCTCACCGGATGCACGTCCGACGGCTCCGCGTCCGACTGGGCCGTGGCAGCGTCCGTGCACGCGCGGGAGCTGCCGCAGGTCCCCGGCCCCTACGCGGGGACGGCGCGGCTCGCCGAAGGGGTGCGGCCGCCGACGAACTCGTGGGTGTCCGGACCGGTGTTCGGGGAGGATCTCCCGCTCTACTCAGGGATCCTCACCGTCACGCCGCGCGCCGACGGCTTCACCGTGGGCCTCCCGATCGTGGAGGCGGCTCCGCGGACCGTCTACGCCCTCGCCCGGGACGATCTCACCGTGACGGTCCCCTCGAGCGCGGTGGCGCTCTCCGCGTTCGACGACCTCGTCGCGCACTGGAGCCTCGCGGGTGCCGGTGAGCTCGTCGCAGCCGAGGGCTGGCCCTACGCCTCCTACCGGACCGAGAGCGCCCAGACTGTGCTGATCGGAGGCGCCACCGCTCCCGAGCGCGCGGCCGGCGGCCTGCTCCTGGTCACCGCGGGCGGACAGCGGTACGGGCTGGTGGCGCCCGCCGCCGCCCTCGATACGTTCCCCCGGATGACGCTGGACGGCACGCTGCTCCTCTTCGCGGTGCCTCCGGGAGCGAGCAGGGCGCGGATCGACGAGCTTCGGCGTCGTGCAGTGCCCCTCGAGGGCGCGAGCGTCTCCCACGACGTCACGGCGAGCACCACCACCACGACCTACGCGCTGCGGACCGAGGGCGGCGCCGAGACGTTCTTCGGCCTCGGGGCCGAGGGGGCGATCGGCTACGACACGCTCTACGGCCGGGTGGGGCTCCGTGCGGGAACGTCGTTCTCCCGCGCCGCCCCCACTATCGTCGAGTCGGGGGCGCTCGATCTCGGCTCCCTCACGGCCGAGGAGAAGACGACGCTCCGGACGCAGGTGCCACTCGACGCCGCGGCCACCCGCTTCGCCGCGCCCGACACCTACGGAGCCGGCAAGGAGCTCTACCGCGCCGCTGCTCTGCACCGTCTCGCCGTCGACCTCGGCCTGGAGGAGGTGGCGGCCGACCTGCACGACCGGATCGCCGCCGAGCTCGACCAGTGGCTCGACCCGCGCGGCTGCGCACCGGGTGCCGTGAAGTGCGTCGTCTACGACCCCGTGCTCGGAGGCGTCGTCGGCTCCGCGCCGTCGTTCGGGTCCGACGCGTTCAACGACCACCACTTCCACTACGGCTACCTGCTCTCCGCCGTCGGGATGCTGGCCGCCGAGGACCCGTCCCTCCTCGAGCGGTACCGGACCGTCGCGGACCTGCTCGCCCTGGATCTCGCCTCTCCCGTCGACACCGCCGAGTTCCCGCGGCTGCGCGTGTTCGACGCGTACCGCGGCCACTCCTGGGCCTCGGGGCTCGCGCCGGCCCGGGACGGCAACGACCAGGAGTCGGTGTCCGAGGCGGTCAACGCCTGGAACGGCCTCGCCCTCTGGGCCGCCGCCTCCGGGAACGCGCCGCTGCTCGAGGAGGCGCGCTGGCTGCTCTCCCTCGAGACGCAGGCGGCCGCAGACCTCTGGCTGAGCCCGGAGACGCCGGTCGGCTTCGAAGCGCCGTTCGTCGCGATCAACTGGGGCGGCAAGCGCGACTACGCCACCTTCTTCGACGCGACACCCTCGGCGCTGCTGGGGATCGAGCTGATCCCGATGCCGCCGTCGACCGCGTTCCTCCCCGACCCCTCGCGGGTCGACGAGCTCGTGGCCGGAGCCCCAGGCGCGCCGCTCACCGACTACGTGCTGATGCTGCAGGCGACCAGCGACCCGGCCGCGGCTCTCGCGCGGGCGGAGCGCCTGCCGGACTCCTCGATCGACAGCGCCGACTCGCGCAGCTACCTGGTGGCGTGGATCCTCACCCGCTGATCCCGCACAGCCCGCTCAGCCCGCTCAGCCCGCGTGCGCTCCGAGGAAGGCGAGCGCCCGCGGCCAGGCGTCGGTCGCCGCCTCGGCCTGGTAGGTCTGCTCGTTCGCGTCGTTGAAGAAGGCGTGGCCCGCTCCCGGGTAGACGACGACCTCGACGTCCTTGCCCTCGGTCGCCTCGCGGATGCGCGGCACCTGTTCGACGAGGGGAGCGTCCTGATCGCCCAGGAACGCCAGCACCGGCACCTGCAGCGCCCCGAGCTCCTCGGCGGACGCGGTGACGTGCCCGTAGAACGGCACGGCCGCCGCCAGCCGCGGCTCGGCCAGCGCGAGCGCCCACGAGAAGGTGCCGCCGTAGCAGAACCCGGTGACGGAGACGCTGGTCGCGCCCTCCTGGCGCAGGAGCCGCTCGACGAGGGCGCGGAGGATCGCGACGGTGCGCGTCGCGTGCTCCGGAGTGAAGACGGGGGCGAAGAAGGTGCGCAGCTCGACCTGGCGCGGCAGGCGCCGCACCGGGTGGTCGTAGTCGGCGCGCTGCTCCTCGTCGAGCTGCTCGAGCAGGCCGCTGTCGGCCAGGAGCTCGGGGGCGACGACGCTGTAGCCCTCGGCCGCGTAGCGGTCGGCGACCGAGCGGATGTGCCCGTCGACCCCCCAGACCTCGTGGATCAGGATCAGCGCGCGGCCGCCCTCACCGCTGCGGTACACCGGTACGTCGTGCTCGGCCAGGGTCCAGGTCTCATCGCTCGTGGGCATGCTCGCACCCTAGCCCCGGACCCCGGGAGCACGCGTCGTCAGAAGTCGTACTCGCAGTTGCGGAGGTTCGCCACGTCCTCGGTGAGCGTCGGCTCCCCGCCGAGCAGGAACGCGTAGTTCTTCGAGTTGGAGGCCAGGAAGCGCAGCGTCGAGTCGTGCACGCAGTCGCGCTCGGTCAGCAGCACGGACGAGCCCAGGGCCGCCGCCGTCGTCGCTCCCGAGAGGGCGTCGGCGAAGGAGGACCCCGCGGCGAGGAAGACGCTGTCCTGCAGCAGCGACTGGGGGTAGGCGCTGTTCAGCTCGACGCTGGTCTCGTAGCGGTCGCGGCCGGCGATCCTCGAGACCGAGGGGGCGAGGCCGCGACGCTCGAAGTCCGCCACGTACGCGTCCCGGATCGAGGGGTCGCCGCCGAGGAACTCCACGTGCTCCGGCGCCAGATCGCGCACCGCGGTCGCGGTCGCGGAGTCGGCGCCCGAGGTCGCACCGTCGACCAGCAGCACGGGCTGCGCACGCCAGCCGGCGATCGGCGCGGCCGACAGGGCGTCGGGGAAGTTCGTGCCGGTCGCGACGAACATGTTCGAGTAGGGGCCGCTGCCGAAGGCGTCTGCGACGATCCGGCGGGAGGTGTCGTAGCGGTCCGTCCCGCCGATCCGCTCGGTGCCGCCGACGATCGAGCGGATCTCGGACAGGACCCCGGGGCTCACGCTCAGCTCGCTGCCGACGACCACGACCCGCTCCGGGCGGAGGCGGCGGATCTCGTCGGAGACGACCCGAGGCAGGCGGTCGGGATCGGTGAGCAGGAGCGCGCCTCCGAGGGCGGCGGCGGCCGGGCCGGCGCTCAGCGCATCCGGCCAGTTCGCCCCGCTGGCCACGTAGAGCACCGGGATGCCCGGGGAGAAGTAGCCCGTCGCCTCCACCGAGGTCGCGTAGCGGTCCGATCCGGCGAGGCGGCCGGTGTACTGCTGGTAGTCGCTGCTCAGCGAGAGGTCGATCCCGGCGGCCGATCCGCCCACCGGGACGCGCACGTCGCCCGCGTCGCCCGAGCGGAGGACGTGGTCCCAGTAGCTGTCGTCGATCACGTCGTCGCGGCTCGACGCCCGGACGAGGTAGTCGCCGGGGACGACCTGCTGGAACGAGTACGGGTTGTCGCCGCCCGTGATCAGGTCGAGCTCGCCGGTGCGGAAGTAGCCGTCGGTTCCCGGGTCGCGGTACCAGATGTCGACGCGCTGGTCGCCCGCGACGCCGCTCAGGCGTCCCTCGAGCGACCCCAGCCGTGCGGTGCGCAGCTGCACGCCGGCCGCCGGGGCCTGAAGCGGCTCGGCGCTGCGGGCGACGGCGCTGCCGCCGGACCAGAGGTCGGCGTACAGGTCGGCGTCGTCCTTGATCAGCAGGTAGTAGGTCTGCCCGGCGGTGAGCCCGTCGATGCTGAAGGTGAGGTCGCCGGCGACGGAGTGGTTCCCGAGGAGCCCCGCCTCGCTCGACCAGACCTCGACGTTCAGGAGGGCGCCGCGGGGAGTGGTGGTCGCGATCGAGCCGTCGGCCTCCTCGACCACGACACGGCCGCTGATCGACGCCGCAGCGCTCGCACGGGCGGCGCTCGGCGCCTCGTCCGGCACGGCGGGCAGGGGGGACTCGGCGCTGGGCTGCCAGAGAGGCTGCCCCTCGGGGAGCACGATCGAGCGGGGCGCGTCGGAGGCGGCGCCGAATGCGGCGACGGGGGCGGCCGACGGCGCGGCCGCCGATGCGGCGGAGGCGAGCGGGCTGGAGGTGATCGCCAGGGCGGCGACGAGGACCGCGGAGGCGGCGGACCTCAGAACGAGCGGGGACACGGCGGAGTGCCTGCTTCCAGGAGGAGGTCGCCCTGCGGCCGACCCGGCGGAGGGGATCGCGCTCATGCTAGCGGCGGCCCGCGCCCCGTCGTCCTCCCCGATCAGGGGTCAGGAGACAGGCGGCGCGACGAGGATGTCGTCCCACTCCAGAGCACGCTCGAACAGGAAGCCGTGCCGCTCGTAGAGGCGGCGGGCGTCGCTGCGCTTCAGCACGTCGAGCCGGAAGGGCAGACCCGGCCGCGCCTCCTCCGCCATCACCCGACGCAGGACGGCGCCGCCGACTCCGCGTCCCTGTGCGTGCGGCGCCAGGTAGAAGTGCTCGATCCAGACCGCGTCCGGCTCGACCCGCGCGGCGATGCTCCCGGCGAAGGCGCCGTCGAGCTCGATCACCCGGGTGAGCTCGGGCCGGTAGCCGTCGAGGAAGCGGTGCCGCACGCGGTGCTCGTCGTAGCGGTCGAGCGTCTCGAGCGACGGGCGCATGACGACCGCGCGCAGCTCGGCGATCGCTGCGGCGTCCTCCGCGGTGGCGGGGCGGAGCGACCAGCCGGCGTCGTCGGCCACGGTCAGCGGCCGCGGGGCTTGCGGGTGCGCCGCACCGCCGGCGCGGACGCCTTGGCGCGGGCCGGCTTCTTCTTGCCGCCGCCGGCCCTCTCCGCCTTCTCGCGCGCCTCCCGCGCCTTCGCCTTGGCGGCCTTCGCCCGCGACTCGACCTTCGGCGTCGCGGCGGTTCCGCGCGTGGTGTTCGCGCTGCGGCCGCGGACGACTCCGATGAAGTCCTCGACGTCGTCGCCCTTGTCGTCCGTCACCCAGGCGAGGCGGACGGAGGAGGGAGCGACGCCGGTCACCGGCACCGCGGTGACGTCCTTGCGGCTGTGCACGCGCGCCACCGACTGCGGCACGATCAGCACGCCCACTCCGGCCGCGACCTGCTCGACCGCGTCGTCGAGGCCGGCCATGCGCGGCAGCGGGCGCCGCGAGCCGTCCGCGAGCTCCTCGGCGACCGCGGCCCACTCCGGCACGTCCTCCGGATCCTGGAGGAGATGCTCGCCGGCGAGCTCGGCGACGTCGAGCTCCTCCGCGGCGGCCAGGACGTGCTCGCGGCCGACGACGGCGACGGGCTGCTCGTCGTAGAGGTGGATGGAGCTGAGGGCGGAGGAGGAGACGTCGCCGCGGACGAACGACAGCTGCGCGCGGCCGTCGAGCAGCGCCTGCTCCTGATCGCGCTCGGCGACGACGGTGATGCGCAGCGGGAGATCGGAGCGGCGCTGGCCCCAGACGCGGGTCCACTTGGTGGGGGTGACGCCGGGCACGAGGGCGACGGCGAGCACGGGGCCGGCGGGGACGGCGTCCTCGGCGTCGGAGTCGGCGTCGTCGGAGTCGGCGGCGTCGTCGACATCGCTGTCCCCGGCGTCGCTGTCCTCGGCGTCGAGGTCGGCGGAGTCGAGGTGGTCGGAGTCGAGGTCGTCGGAGTCGCCGTCCTCGGAGGCGCCGTCCGTGTCGTCCGACTCGGCTCCGGCGCCGACTGCACCCGATCCGGCCGACGCGTCGTCCGCCGCCGCGTCCGCCTCGCCCTCCGGACGCCCCTCCGCCTCGGGAGCGGCCTGCGGGTCGACGGTCTCGGGCTGCTCGCTCATCCCCTCAGGGTAGGTGGTCCGCGCCGCGCCGGTAGGGTTGCCGCATGGCCAAGGCGACACAGACGATGAAGGCTGCGACCGCGGCGAAGAAGCTGCAGGTCTACCTGCCCGCGACCCCGGAGGAGTTCCAGGAGTCGGCGATCACGCGCGAGCAGTACGACGAGCTCGCCGCGAACCCGCCCGCCTGGCTCGTGCAGCTCCGTGAGGAGGGGCCGCACCC
The DNA here is from genome assembly GCF_002932195.1 of Rathayibacter sp. AY1C4. NCBI lineage: Bacteria > Bacillati > Actinomycetota > Actinomycetes > Micrococcales > Microbacteriaceae > Rathayibacter > Rathayibacter sp. AY1C4. Next base: position 8,838 of record NZ_PSWE01000002.1, read on the forward strand.
GCGCTCCGTCATCGCCTCCCGGCTGAACGTCTCCATCTCGGGGCTCGCCCGCGGCGGCGTCACCGAGGCGCTGACCACTCCCGAGATCCAGGCCCTGCTCGACGAGGTCCCCGAGTGGCTGCGCGTCGAGCAGAACCGCTACGCGGAGGTCCGCCGCGAGCAGGCCCGCATCAAGTCCGAGCGCGCCGCCAAGGCCGCCGACTGACCGCTCTCCCGCCTGCGGGACCCCGATCCGGCGCGGGCGACGTGGCCTGCGGACCGGAGCGGGATCCCGCCGAGGGGAGCCGCGCGGCTACTGGTTCGAGAACGCGGCGTCGAACGACGCGGTCGGGGTCCTCCAGAGCAGCGAGCGGATGAAGCCGACGGCCTCCTTCGCGCCGTGGAGGCGGTCCATCCCGGCGTCCTCCCACTCGATGGAGATCGGGCCGGAGTAGCCGATCGACTCCAGCGCGCGGAACGCGTCCTCCCACGGGACGTCGCCGTGCCCCGTCGAGACGAAGTCCCAGCCGCGGCGCGGGTCGCCCCAGGGCAGGTGCGACCCGAGCACGCCGGCGCGGCCGTTCTTCGGGCGCAGGCGGGTGTCCTTGCAGTCGACGTGGTAGATCCGGTCCTTGAAGTCGACGATGAAGCCGACCGGGTCGATGTCCTGCCACATCATGTGCGACGGGTCCCAGTTGAAGCCGAAGGCCGGGCGGTGCCCGATCGCCTCGAGGGTGCGCACGCTCGACCAGTAGTCGTAGGCGATCTCGGACGGGTGCACCTCGTGCGCGTAGACCACGCCGTTCGCGTCGAACTCGTCGAGGATCGGGTTCCAGCGGGTCGCGAAGTCCTCGTACCCTTCGTCGATCACGGAGGCCGGCACCGGCGGGAACTGCGCCACGTAGGGCCAGATCTTCGAGCCGGTGAAGCCGACGACCACGTCCACGCCGAGCTTGCGGGCGACCCGCGCCGAGCGCTTCATGTCCTCGGCGGCGCGCTGACGCACCCCCTCCGCGTCGCCGTCGCCCCAGGTGTAGTCGCGCACGAGTGCCTTGTGGCGGAAGTCGATCGGGTCGTCGCAGACGGCCTGGCCGGTGAGGTGGTTCGAGATGGCGAAGACCTCGAGGCCGTAGCGGTCGAGGATCTCCAGGCGCGAGGCGGCGTAGGCGTCGTCCTCGTCCGCGCGCTTGAGGTCGAGATGGTCGCCCGAGGCCGCGATCTCGAGTCCGTCGTAGCCCCACTCGGCGGCGAGTCGGGCGACCTCCTCGAAGGGCAGATCGGCCCACTGGCCGGTGAACAGCGTCACGGGGTGGGTGGCGGGGTAGGTCTTCTCGTCGCTCATGCGGCGATCTCCGTCCGGTCGTCGGCGGCGGGCACGGTCACCCAGGCGCCTGTCTCGGCCGCGTCGAGCACGGCCTCGGTGATGCGCGCCGCGCGGAGGCCGTCGGCGAAGGTCGGCAGACCCTCCACGTCGGCGCCCGCCACGGCGGCGTAGGTGTCGCGGGCGAACGCCGTGAAGGCGTCCTGGTAGCCCATCGGATGACCGCTCGGCACGATCGAGAGCCGGGCCGCATCGGGCGCGAGGATCGAGGCGTCGCGCGGCACCAGCAGGGCGCTGTCGCGCCGGCCGACCCACAGCGTCTCGGGGAGCTCCTGCTCGAAGCGCAGCGACTCCTCCAGCCCGGACACCTCGAGCACCAGCTCGTTGCGGTGGCCCGCGGTGACCTGCGAGACGAGGAGCGTGCCGACGGCGCCGCCCTCGAGCCGGACGATCAGGCCGGCCACGTCCTCGGTGCTCACCGGGCGGCCGCCGCGCTCGGCGTGGACGGTGCTCGTGATCGCGGCGAGTGAGTCGATCCGGTCGCCGGTGACGAACTCCAGCAGGTCGACCAGGTGCGAGCCGATGTCGCCGAAGGCGCGCGAGCGGCCGCCGGCGGCCGGGTCGACGCGCCAGTTGTCGTCGGAGGCGCCCAGCAGCCAGTCCTGGAGGTAGCTCCCGCGGACGGTGACCAGGCGGCCGGTCTCGCCGGAGGCGACGCGGGCACGGGCCTCGCGCACCATCGGGTGGAAGCGGTAGGCGAACGGGACGGTCGCCACCACGCCGGCGGAGGATGCGGCCGCAGCGAGCGACTCCGCCTCCCGCAGCGTCGCGGCGAGCGGCTTCTCGCACACCACGTGCTTGCCCGCCTCGATCGCCGCGAGCGCGAGTGCGGCGTGCGTGGCGTTCGGGGTGCAGACGTGCACGAGGTCGATGCTCTCGTCCTCGATCAGGGCCCGGGCGTCCGGGTAGGCACGCTCGACGCCGAGCTCGGCCGCCGCCCGCTCGCCCTTCTCCGGGGTGGAGGAGGCGACTCCGGCGAGCACCGCTCCGGCGCTGCGGGCCGCGCGGCTGTGCACGGCCGCCATGAAGCCGCCGCCGAGCACGCCGACGCGCAGGGGCGCGGGCATCAGGAGAGGGTCGCTTCGGTCGGGTCCCAGCTCTCGGGCAGTGCGGGGCGGGGCGTCACGGAGCTCGTGACGAGGACCTTCTCGCCGGTCTCGGCGGCCTCGAGGAGCGAGAGCATCACGTCGGTGACGTGGTACGCGAGGTCTCCGGAGGCGGCCTCGGGGCGGTCGGCCCGGATCGCACGGGCGAGCTCGAGCACGCCGGTGCCGCGGGAGGCGGTCGAGCCGGTCGCCGCGATGACCTCCGGCTCGGCGGACCCGCGGCGGTGCAGGGTGATCTCTCCGTCGTGCTGGTTCGGGTCGGGGAGGACGAGGGTGCCCTCGGAGCCGTTGATCTCGACGAAGCCGGTGCGCGGCAGGCTCGACTCGAAGCTCCACACGCCCTGGGCCGAGGCCCCGGACTCGAAGCGGAGCAGCCCACCGATGTGCGTCGGGATGGTCACCGGGAACTCGGTGCCCTCCTTCGGGCCGGAGCCCACGACGCGGGTGGCGCGGGCCTGGGACGAGACGGCGGTGACGCTCTCGACGGGGCCGAGGTTCTGCACGAGCGTGGTGATGTAGTACGGGCCCATGTCCAGCAGCGGTCCGCCGCCCTCGGCGAAGAAGAACTCCGGGTTCGGGTGCCACGACTCGGGGCCGGGGCCCTGGAAGAGGGTGAGGGCGGAGAGCGGCGTGCCGATGGCTCCGCTCTCGATCACGCGCTGCGCCGTCTGGAGGCCCGCGCCCAGGAAGGTGTCGGGAGCGGTCGCGACGCGCAGCCCCTTGTCCTTCGCCAGCGCGAGCAGCTCGATCCCGCTGTCGCGGTCGAGCGAGAAGGGCTTCTCGGTCCACACGTGCTTGCCCGCCTCGACCGCGCGGCGCGCGACCTCGACGTGCGCGGCCGGGATCGTGAGGTTCACGACGATCTCGATGCCCTCGTGCGCGAGGAGCTCCTCGACGGTGCCGGAGGCGGGGACGCCGAAGGCCTCGGCCTGGGTCCTCGCCCGCTCGAGGTCGATGTCGGCGACGAAGAGCACCTCGAGGTCGGGGAAGACGGTGAGGTTGGTCAGGTACTGGGTGCTGATGTTGCCGGCGCCGATGACGCCGACGCCCACGCGGCCGGTGCCGCTCATGCGCCGAGCCCCGAGACGTAGCGGTGGGCCGACTCCAGGCCCTCGAAGATGTCGCCGGCGTAGGCGTCGAACTCCAGCACGGGCAGGGCCTGCGGAGCGGCGGCGAGGATCGCCGGGACGTCCATCGCGCCCTCGCCCGCGGGCAGCTGCTCCTGGGTGTCGGCCGAGATCGGGCCGTCCTTCACGTGCAGGAAGCGCACCTGGTCGCCGAGGCGTCCGAGCACCTCGACCGGGTCGTCGCCGCCGACGGCCGCCCAGTAGGTGTCGAGCTCGAGGACCATGCGCGGGTCGAGCAGGCCCGCGAGGTGCTCGAAGGCGCTGCGGCCGTCGACGCGGTTCTCGAACTCGAAGGCGTGGTTGTGGTAGCCGAGCACCAGGCCGCGGGCGGCGGCGGAGTCGACCAGCGCGTTCAGCTCGTCGGCGATGCGGGCGACGTCGTCCGCGGTGGTCCAGCGGGTCGGGTCGACGTAGGGGTCGATCACGGTCTCGACGCCGAGCGAGGCGGCCGTGTCGAGGATCTCGTCGACGGTGGCGTCGCCCTGAGGGCCGAGGAGGCGCGCGTGGGCGCTGGGAGCGCGCAGTCCGCTGGCCGGGAGCGCTACGCGGTAGGCGTCGGCCAGGTCGACGAACCCGAAGAGCTCGACCGTGGTGAAGCCGATCGCCGCGAGGCGGTCGAGGGTGGCGGGAAGATCGGCCGCGAGCGGCTCGCGCACCGAGTACAGCTGGACAGAGAGGTCTGGGGGTGTGGCCACCGGTGGGGCTCCTGATCGCATCGGAAGGTGTGCCTCGAACCCTACGCGGACTTTTGCTCACGGACAAGCAAAACTAGCCCTGCGCGCCCGCCAAGTCGGGCGCCCGCCGCACAGAAGCACGGGCGCTGTGGTTGACTCTGGCCATGTCCCCGCGCCGCCGCATCACCGTCAGCGCGGTCGGCGAGCTGCTGCTCCTGCTGGCCGACGGGGCTCCCCGGACTCGGGCCGACGTGGTCGCCGAGACGGGCCTGCCGCGCGCGGCCGTCTCCGCCCAGCTCGACGTCCTCACCGCCTCCGGCCTGGTCGCCCGACAGGACGACGCCCCCTCCTCCGGCGGCCGTCCCGCCGCCCGCGTGGCCTTCGACCCCCGGGCGCGCAGCCTCCTCGCCGTCGACCTGGGCGCCGCGCACGCCGTCGTCGCCCTGACCGACCTCGACGGCACGGTCCTCGCCCGCCGCCGCGAGAGCATCGCCATCGCCGACGGCCCCCTCGCCGTCCTCGGCCACGCCCTCGACGTCGCCGCGGCCCTGCTCGGCCGGACTCCGGCGGCCGGCCCGCTCGCGGGAGTCGGCGTCGGCGTCCCCGGACCCGTCGAGCACGCGACGGGCCGCCCGGTGAAGCCGCCGATCATGCCCGGCTGGGACCGCTTCGACATCCCGGAGTTCGTCGGCCGCCGCCTCCCCGTACCCGTCCTCGTCGACAACGACGTGAACCTGCTGGCGCTCGGCGAGCACGCCGACCACTACGCCGACGTGGACGACCTCCTCTACGTGAAGGTCTCCACCGGCATCGGAGCCGGGATCGTCAGCGGCGGCGCCCTGCAGCGCGGAGCCCTCGGAGCCGCGGGCGACCTGGGCCACGTGCAGGTCCCCGGCGACCGCGGCGAGGCCGACCTCGAGGCGATCGCGAGCGGCTCGGCGATCGCCCGCCGGCTGACCGAGTCCGGGATCGACGCCGCCAGCACCTCCGACGTCGTCACCCTGCTGACCGGCGGGGACCCCACCACCGTCGAGCTCACGCGCGCCGCCGGCCGCGACATCGGCGAGGTGCTCGCCACCTGCGTGAACCTCCTGAATCCGTCCGTCATCGTCGTCGGCGGCAGCATCGCCCAGGCCAGCCACGAGGTCCTCGCCGGGGTCCGCGAGGTCGTCTACCGCCGCTCCCTCCCCCTGGCGACCCGCGCGCTCGACATCGTGCAGGCCGCGGCCCAGGGCGGAGGCGTCCGCGGCGCCGCCCTGATGGTCCGGCGCCACCTCCTCTCCCCCGCGCACGTCGACGCCTTCCTCGACGCCTGAGCCGCCGGCGCGAGCCGTCGCGCCCCGGTGAGACGCCGCGGGTCGGCGTGCCGATTCGACCGGGCGCCGCAGGGGGCAGAGAATGAATCGGTGCCCGACCTGCAGCTCTCCTTCCCCTGGGAGACGCAGCCCGTCTTCACGGACGCCGAGCCCCCGCACCTCCGGAGGGTCGTCGCCGACTCCTCGGACCGCGTCGCCTGGCTCCGCGCCCGCTCGCGCGGCATCACGGCGACCGACGTCGCCCGCCTCTCCTCCCCCGCCGCGATCGGCAAGGCAGCGCTCGACAAGCTCTACGGCACCGGCTTCGGCGGCAACGCCTTCACCGACCACGGCCGCGCCCGCGAGCCCGAGATCGCCGCCTGGGTGAGGAGCGAGCACGCGATCGAGCCCAGCAGCACCCTCTTCCACGCGAGCCAGGAGCGGCGCCACCTCGCCACGCCCGACGGCATCGGCCTCCGCGAGGACGGCCGGCTCGAGCTCTGCGAGATCAAGACCACGACGAAGCCGTGGCGGAGCATCCCGCGCCACTACCTGCGGCAGGTCTTCTGGCAGCAGTACGTCCTCGGCGCCGAGCGCACGCTCGTCGTCTGGGAGCAGCACCGCGACTTCGTGCCGATCGAGGGCGAGCCGAACTCCCGCTGGGTCGACCGCGACGAGGACGAGATCCACATCCTCGTGCGGCTGGCGGGGATGCTGATGGCCGAGCTGCACGAGCGGACGCGCGCCCGGTGACGGTCCTCCTCCTGCACGGCCTGGGCGGCGACCGCTCCCAGCCGCTGGGGCTGCTGCGCTCCGCCCTCCCCGCCGGCAGCGAGGTCATCGCTCCGGACGTCCGCGCCCACGGCGCCTCCGAGCTGCTCGGCGCGCCCGGCGACTTCGCCCTCGAGGCGCTCGCCGACGAGGTGACGGAGGAGATCGTGCGCTCCGGAGCCGCGCACAAGCCGCTCACGGTGCTCGGCATCTCGATGGGCGCGGCGATCGCCCTGCGCCTCGCCGTCCGACGCGTGCTGCCGATCGACCGCGCCGTCTTCGTGCGTCCCGCCTTCACCGCCGAGCCGCTGCCCGAGAACCTCACCGTGTTCCCCGTCATCGCGCAGCTGCTGCACGACCACGGCGCGAAGCGCGGCGAGCGGATGTTCCGCGCCTCGGGCCTGTTCGCGCGCGCCGCCGAGGTGTCCCCCGCGTCGGCGGAGGCGCTGACGCTGCAGTTCCGCTCCCCGCGCGCGGCCGAGCGCGCCGTCCGGCTCGCCCAGATCCCGCGGAACGCCGCCTACCGCGACTCCGGAGAGCTGGGCGAGGTCATCGCGCGCACCCTGGTGATCGCGGCCGAGCGCGACCCCGTGCACCCGGTCGAGGTCGCGGAGGCGTGGGCTAGGGCTCTTCCGGATGCGGACTGCGAGCGGGTGCCGTCGCGGGACGAGGGCTTCGCCGCTCAGCAGGACCGGATCCGCGGGCACGTCCGCGGCTGGCTCGCTCGGCGCTGAGGTCCTCGAGCGCGAGCACCAGGCCGACGAACGCGAGCCAGAGCACTGCGATCGCCGTCGCCACGAACTCGAGCGTGCCGCCGAGCCGCAGCCACACGCGCAGGAGCGACAGGATCCCACCCGTCCCGGCGACGACCGCCACCGAGATCCCGGCGGCGAGCGAGAGCCGCGCGACCGCAGGGCGCCCCCGCACGGTCGCCAGCTGGAGCATCGCGGCGCAGGCGGCCCCGAAGCCGAGCACGGCGGCCGAGGTGTGGATGAGGTCCTGCCAGCGGAAGGCCGGCCCGACCGGCAGCGGGCAGCCCGCCGTGCAGGTCACCTGCGAGGCGAGCGCGAAGCAGGCGGCCGCCAGGAGGATGGCGCCCGCCGGGCGGAGGGCGGGCAGCAGGCGGGCGCGCACGGGCCAGGCGCCCGCGGCGATCAGCGCACCGCCGGCCGCCACGAGCAGAAGGGCGGCCTCGAAGGCGCCCGCCGTCGGCAGGTCCGGCGCGCCCATCTCGCTGACGTAGACCCAGCGGCTGGTGCCGATGCTGATCCGGGCGGCCAGGAGGACCACGAGCCCGGCCAGGACAAGGAGGGCACCGCCGACCAGCAGGGTACGTCGGCGTCGCATCCCCTCATCGTGCCAGACCGGGCGCCCGCGGCTCCGCGCGCCAATCTTCTCCCGAGGGTGACACCCCCGTAACAGCGCCGACTCATTGCCTCGATTGACTGGTCGCGGCGTCGGATGCGGGGATCGGGGGCGACGTCCTCGGCACGCTCCACCCGCACGCCTCAGCGACAGGAAAGGCGACGATGCACACCAGCGCGCTCGGGCACGGCCTCGCGATCGGCGAGATCCCGGAGGAGGTCGTCCTCCCCGACACGATGACGGCGGCGGTGATCGACGCGCCGGGCGACGCCTCCGCCCTGCACCTGGCGACCGTGCCGACACCCTCCGCCATCAACGCCGAGTTCACCGTGAAGGTGGTCGCGGCCGGCGTGAATCCGCTCGACGCGAAGACGCGGGCGGGCCAGGGGGTCGCCTCGCAGATCGCCTCCTACCCGGCGGTCCTCGGCCACGACTTCTCGGGCGTCGTCGTCTCGAGCCCCTACCCGGCGCATCCGCTGCGGCCGGGCGACGAGGTCTACGGCTTCGTCATGGTGCCGCGCTACTCGGGCTCCTACGCGGAGTACGTCAGCGTGCCGAGCGTCTCCATCGCGCGGAAGCCGTCGACGCTCTCGCACGTCGAAGCGGCCGGCGTCCCGCTCGCGGCGCTCACCGCCTGGGGCATGGTCGTCGAGCTCGCCAAGGCGCACGAGGGCCAGCGGATCCTCATCCACGCCGGGTCGGGCGGAGTCGGCCACTTCGCGGTGCAGTTCGCCGCCTACTTCGGCGCCTCGGTGATCGCGACCGGCTCGACCCGCAACCTGCAGTGGCTGCACGAGCTCGGCGCCGCGCAGGTGATCGACCACACCGCCGAGCGCTTCGACGAGCTGCTGTCCGGCGTCGACGTGGTCATCGATCTGGTCGGCAACGTCCACGACGACACGGGCTCGCGCTCGCTGAGGGTCCTCCGCCCCGGGGGCCTGATCGTGAACGCGCCCACCGGGAGCTGGCCCGGGTTCTTCGAGGAGGCGGCCGCTGCGGGCGTGCGCGCCTCCACCTACCGCGTCGCTCCCGACGGGGCGACCCTCGGCGTGGTCTCGCGCCTTCTCGAGTCGGGCGACGTCCGCGTCTTCATCGACGGCATCTTCCCCCTCGCCCGCGCCTGCGAGGCGCACGAGCAGCTCGAGACGGGCCACACCCGCGGCAAGATCGTCCTCACCGTCTCCGAGGGCTGACCTCGGCGAGATGCCGCTCCGGTACGCCACGCGGAGCGTGTCGCGTACCCGGGCGGCGTCTCGCGGGGAGGGTCAGGAGAGAGAGCGCTCGAGGACGAAGTCGTCCTCCCAGCGGTCGCCGACGAGGAAGCGCTTGCGGCCGACGACCGCGAAGCCGTGCTTGGAGTAGAAGCGCTGAGCGCGCGCGTTCTCCTCGTTGACGCCGAGCCAGACGCCCGCGGCACCGTGTGCCCGCGCCTCCTCGAGGGTCGCGGCCATCAGCGCGGCCGCCGCTCCGGAGCCGTGCCGGCCGGGCAGGAGGTAGAACTTGCTGAGCTCGACGGTCGGACGCAGCCGGATCGCCGCGACGACGTCGGCGTCGGCGGGCTCCCCGCGCACGAGCATCGCGTAGCCGGTCAGCGCGCCGGAGTCGTCGTCGACCAGGAGCGAGCGGAGCGGATCGGCGAGGTGGTCGCGGAAGCGCTCGACCGAGAGCACGGTGCGCACGAACTCGGCCTTCGCCTCCGCGGTGGTGTGCGGCGGGCAGGCCAGCGGGAAGGTCGCGGCGGCCAGCTCGGCCAGGGCCTCGGCGTCGGCGGCAGACGCCCGGCGGACGGTCACGGGAGGCGCGGCGAAGCGGAGCGGCGGATCACCGGTCCAGTATGCCGGGACGACGAAGGAGGGGGCCCGCCGAAGCGGACCCCCTCCTCACGTCAGTGCGTGCTCGGCTCAGGCCAGGACGTTGACGTCCAGCGGGATGCCGGGGCCGAAGGTCGTCGAGACGGCGGCCTTCTGGATGTAGCGGCCCTTCGAGGAGGACGGCTTGAGGCGGAGGATCTCGTCGAGCGCGGTCTTGAAGTTCTCCTGGAGCTGCTCCTCGGTGAACGCGGCCTTGCCCACGACGAGGTGCACGTTGGCGTGCTTGTCGACGCGGAACTCGATCTTGCCGCCCTTGATCTCGGTCACGGCCTTCGCCACGTCCGGGGTCACGGTGCCGGTCTTCGGGTTGGGCATGAGGCCGCGGGGGCCGAGCACCTTTCCGAGACGGCCGACCTGGCCCATGAGCTCCGGGGTCGAGACGGCGGAGTCGAACGAGGTGTACCCGCCCGCGACCTTCTCGATGAGCTCGGCGCCGCCGACCTCGTCGGCACCGGCGGCCAGCGCGGCCTCGGCGGCCGGACCGGTCGCGAACACGATGACGCGGGCGGTCTTGCCCGTGCCGTGGGGCAGGATGACCGTGCCGCGGACCATCTGGTCGGCCTTGCGGGGGTCGACACCGAGCTTGAGGGCGACCTCGACGGTGCTGTTGAACTTGGCGGAACCGGTCTCGCGGGCGAGCGCGACGGCCTCGTCGGCCGTGTAGAACTTGCCCTCTTCGAGCTTGGCCGCGGCGGCCCGGTAGGCCTTCGACTTCTGTGCCATGTTGTTTCTCCTTGAAACGAGAATGTGGTTCTAGAGCCTGGCGGGCTCTCCCACGGGGGTGATGGAGTTCTGGTGGTGCCGCGATCGCGGCCGTGACTGCTGCTCGCGGGAGGCGGAGAGGTCCTGCGGAGGCGCTTCCGGCCCGGGCGTGCGGCCAGCTGAGGGGCCGCCGTCGGGTTCTCGAGGCTTCCGCGGTGGGTCCGCGCCGGTGGGCGCGTCGCTCCCGCCGTCGAGCAGCGCGTCGCGCTACTCGACCGTGATGCCCATCGAGCGGGCGGTGCCGGCGATGATCTTCGCGGCGGCGTCGATGTCGTTGGCGTTCAGGTCGACCTGCTTCGCCTCGGCGATCTCGCGGACCTGCGCCTGGGTGAGCTTCGCGACCTTCACGGTGTGCGGGGTCGAGGAGCCCTTGGCGACGCCGGCGGCCTTCTTGATGAGCTCCGCCGCGGGCGGGGTCTTCAGCACGAAGGTGAACGAGCGGTCCTCGTAGACGGTGATCTCGACGGGGATGACGTTGCCGCGCTGCGACTCGGTCTGCGCGTTGTACGCCTTGCAGAACTCCATGATGTTGACGCCGTGCTGACCGAGCGCCGGACCGATCGGGGGCGCGGGGTTGGCCGCGCCGGCCTTGATCTGGAGCTTGATCAGGCCGGTGACCTTCTTCTTGGGGGCCATTCTGATTCCTTTTCTCAGGGTTCGAGCGGTCGGGGGCTCCCGGCCGCTCTCCCGCGCATCCGACGGTGCCGGATCGCGGTGGAGGAGGGTCGTCCGGCGCGCACAGAGGCGGGCGCCGACACGAAAACCCGTACGAGCTTACACGAGCGGGGCCACCCCCGACAGGGCGGAGGAGGGGCCGACGCCCGGGGGCGCGTGGGGCGGTGCCGGAGGGGGCGCCGCCCGGAACGGCGAACGCCCCCTCCGACGTGCGGAGGGGGCGTTCACGCGGCGCGGAGGCGACGCGTCAGAGCTTGGTGACCTGGTCGAACGACAGCTCGACCGGGGTCTCGCGCTCGAAGAGCGAGACGAGCACGGTGAGCTTGCCGCTCTCGGGCTTGATCTCGCTGATCGAGCCGGGAAGACCCGCGAACGAGCCCTCCTTGATGGTGATAGTCTCGCCGATCTCGAAGTCGACCTCGGCGGGCAGCACGCGCTGGGCCTGCTTCTGGCCCTTGGCGCCGGAGGTCTTCGAGGGGGCGACGTCCTTGATCTCGACGAGGCTCTTCAGCATCGTGAAGGCCTCCTCGAAGCGCAGCGGGGTCGGGTTGTGGGCGTTGCCCACGAAGCCGGTGACGCCCGGCGTGTGGCGGACGACCGACCACGAGTCCTCGTTGAGGTCCATGCGCACCAGCACGTAGCCGGGGATGCGCACGCGGGTGACCATCTTGCGCTGGCCGTTCTTGATCTCGACCACGTCCTCCATCGGGACCTGGACCTCGAAGATGTAGTCCTCGGCCTCGAGCGAGACCTTGCGGTTCTCGATGTTGGACTTCACGCGCTTCTCGAAGCCGGCGTAGGAGTGGATGACGTACCACTTGCCCGGCTTGCCGCGCAGCTCGGTGCGGAAGGCCTCGTACGGGTCGATGTCGGCGAGGTCCTCACCGGCGGCCTCGGCGTCCTCGGCGGCGACCTCGGCCTCGTCCTCGACGGCCTCGAGGGCCGCTTCGGCCTCCTCGACGGTGTCGATGTGCGCGGCCTCGTCGACCGCGGAGTCGGCCTCGGGGTCGTCGACGGAGCCGATGGCGTCCAGCGCTGCCTCGAGGTCGGAGGCGAGGTCGTCCTCGGACTCGTTCTCGTCGATGATGCTCAGCGCACCCTGCTCGGCGGGCTCGACGGCGTCCTCAGCCTGCGACTGGACGTCGCCCTCCTGCTCCTCCTCGACCTCCGACGACTGCTCGGCAGCCGTCGCCCAGTCGACGTCGTCGCGGTTTCTGTCAGACACTCGTCACAACTCTCTCTCGATCGATCGGTCGCGCCCCTCGGGGCGCGTCCCGCTGTCGCCGGCACCCTCCGCTCGCGCGGCCCGGATGCTCTCGGGTCAGGCGGCGGGTGTGCCGAACACGTACGTCACGGCCAGGGCGAACACCCAGTCGAGGAAGGACACCAGCGCCATCATGATGACGACGAAGATCAGCACGACCACGACGTAGTTGCCCAGCTCCTTGCGGGTGGGCGTCACGACCTTCTTCAGCTCGGCGATGACCTGCCGGATGAAGAGGGCGATGCGCGCGAACGGGTTGCGCCGCGCGGCTCGCTGCTGATTGGCGATCGCGACGACGTCCTCGCTCGGCTCGTCGACTGCTTTCCCGGCCACCTGCACGCACCTTTCCCGCACCGGAACCTCCGGTGTGGCCGACCGCCCGTCATGGGCGGCCCTGGACCGATGACCGCAGCGTCGCGGGGACCGCGTGCGACGGGCATCGATGTGCAGGGCGGACAGGGCTCGAACCTGCAACCTGCGGTTTTGGAGACCGCTGCTCTACCAATTGAGCCACCGCCCTATGGATGCCGTTGCGAGCATCCGAGGAGGAGACCGACCCGCCGCCCCACCGCCGCGACCCTCGCGGGCGCTGCGGATGAGGGCAGAGATCGACTACCTCGGACGAGTGTACGTGGACCCGAAGGGCGTGTCCAGCCGAGCGGCGGGGGGCCTCGGAGCCCCGTGTGCGCGCAGGATACGCTGGCCGTCGTGTCCTCCACCACGCGCATCTCCGCCCGCATCGCCGCCATCGCCGAGTCCGCCACTCTGAAGGTCGACGCCAAGGCGAAGGCCCTCCAGGCCCAGGGCCGCCCGGTCGTCTCCTACGCCGCCGGCGAGCCCGACTTCCTCACTCCCGAGCACATCGTCGAGGCCGCCTCGGCCGCCGTGCTCGACCCGGGGAACTACCGCTACACCCCCGCGGCGGGCCTCCCCGACCTCCGCGCTGCCATCGCGGAGAAGACGGCGCGCGACTCCGGATGGGCCGTCGACCCCTCGCAGGTCGTGGTCACCAACGGCGGCAAGCAGGCCGTCTACCAGGCCTTCCAGACCCTCCTCGACGACGGCGACGAGGTGCTGGTGCCGACCCCGTACTGGACCACCTACCCCGAGGCGATCAAGCTCGCCGGCGGCGTGCAGGTGGACGTGTTCGCGGGCGCCGACCAGGGCTACCTGGTCACGGTCGAGCAGCTGGAGGCCGCGCGCACCGAGCGCACCAAGGTGCTCCTGTTCGTCTCCCCCTCCAACCCCACCGGCGCCGTCTACTCGGCCGAGCAGACCCGCGAGATCGGCGAGTGGGCCGAGGAGCACGGCCTCTGGATCATCGCCGACGAGATCTACCAGAACCTCGTCTACTCCACCGGCGACCAGGACGACGCGAGCCCGCTCGAGCACGCGACCTCGATCGTCGAGGCGGTGCCGGCCCTGCGCGACCGGACGATCCTCGTCAACGGCGTCGCGAAGACCTACGCGATGACCGGCTGGCGCGTCGGATGGATGGTCGGCCCGGCCGACGCGATCAAGGGCGCCTCGAACCTCCAGTCGCACCTCTCGAGCAACGTCTCGAACATCTCGCAGCGCGCCGCGATCGCCGCCCTCACCGGCCCGCAGGAGCCGGCCGAGGAGATGCGCCTGGCCTTCGACCGCCGCCGCCGCACCATCGTCGCCGAGCTGAACGCGATCGACGGGATCGAGTGCCCCACCCCCGGCGGCGCGTTCTACGTCTACCCCGACGTGAACGGGCTGCTGAACCGCGAGTGGAACGGCACCACCCCGACGACCTCCCTCGAGCTCGCCGACCTCATCCTCGAGCAGGCCGAGGTCGCCACCGTCCCCGGGGAGGCCTTCGGACCGAGCGGCTACCTCCGCCTGTCCTACGCCCTCGGCGACGACGCGCTCCTCGAGGGCGTGCGCCGCTTGCAGCGGCTCTTCGGCACCGTCTAGCCGCTCTCCTCCTGCGTCGTCGATAGGCCGCGGCCGGCTCGACGACGAGGTGCGTCGCAGAGAGCGGGATGCGCAGCGCGGACGACGATCCGCCGACACGCGGATCGCCGGTCGCCGCTCGACCGTGCCTCACGGTGACCGGCGGGTACTGCGACGCGCCTGTCCGACAGGTGAGGGGTGCCCGGCATCTCGGGGCGGGGAGGGCAAGAGGGAGGCGGAAATCGGGGATCACTGTCGCCGGAGGGGTGCGACAGGGCACGCTGTGACGATGAGCGAAGACCACGCCGTCCGAGTCCGCGACCTGCGGAAGGACTACGGGGGCGCTCCGGCGGTCGCGGGAGTCTCCTTCGACATCCACCGGGGCGAGACCTTCGCGCTCCTCGGCCCGAACGGCGCCGGGAAGTCGACGACCATCGAGATCCTCGAGGGCTACCGCGACCGCTCCGGCGGCGAGGTGTCGGTGCTCGGGGTCGACCCGCGCCACGGCGACCTGGCGTGGAAGGCGCGTCTGGGGATCGTCCTGCAGTCCAGCGGCGAGTCCGGCAACGCGACGGTCCGCGAGCAGATCGCGCACTTCGCCAGCCTCTATCCGCGACCGCGCGACGTCGACGAGACCATCGAGGCCGTCGGGCTGACGTCCAAGGCCCGCTCGCGCATCGGGCGCCTCTCCGGCGGCCAGCGCCGCCGTGTCGACGTCGCCCTCGGCATCATCGGCCGTCCCGAGCTGGTGTTCCTCGACGAGCCCACCACGGGATTCGACCCCGAGGCCCGCCACTCCTTCTGGGACCTGATCGCTCTGCTCAAGAGCGAGGGCACGACCATCCTGCTCACCACCCACTACCTCGACGAGGCCGCCCGCCTCGGCGACCGCGCCGCCGTGATCTCCGGCGGGCGGCTCCTGGCCATCGGCCCGATGAGCGCGATCGGAGGGGACGAGGCGCGCGTCCCGATCGTGCAGTGGCGCGAGGACGGCGTGCTGCACCGGCTGCGCACCACCGAGCCCGCCCGGACCGTCGCCGAGCTGCACGCCCGGATCGGGGAGCCGACGGCGCTCGAGGTCGTCCGCCCCAGCCTCGAGGACATCTACCTCGACCTCATCCGCGAGGACCGCGACGCGGTCGACCTGATCGGAGAGCCCGCGTGACCGCCGTCGCCACCCGCCCCCGCACCCTCTCCACTGGCCCGGGACGCACCGTCCGCCTCGGACTCGCCCGCGCCCGCTACGAGATCCGCTCGTACTTCCGCGCTCCGGACCAGGTGTTCTTCACCTTCCTCTTCCCGGTGCTGCTCCTGACGATCTTCTCGGTCGCGTTCGGCGACACCGCGGTGATGCAGGCGAACCCGCAGGACCCGGGCATCCCGATGGCCGAGTACTACGTGCCGGGCCTCGCCGCGGCCGGGATCCTGCTCTCGGGCGTCCAGAACCTGGGCGTCGACATCGCGGTCGAGCGCGGCGACGGCACGCTCAAGCGCCTCGCGGGGGCACCGCTGCCGGTCTTCAGCTACTTCATCGGCAAGTTCGGCCAGGTGCTCGTGACGAGCCTCGCGCAGACGGCCCTGCTGCTCCTCGTCGCGGCGACGGTGTTCTCGGTCGAGCTGCCCACCGACAGCGGGCGCTGGGCGACCTTCGCCTGGGTCTACCTGGCAGGAGTCGCGACGTCGGCCATCCTCGGCATCGCCGTCTCCGCGCTGCCTCGCTCGGGCAAGAGCGCGACCGCCGTGATCGTGCCGCCGCTGCTCGTGCTGCAGTTCATCTCGGGGTCGTACCTGTCGTTCACGACGCTGCCGGACTGGCTGCAGAACACGGCGAGCGTCTTCCCGCTCAAGTGGATCGCGCAGGGCATGCGCGCCGTGTTCCTGCCGAGCGGGTTCGAGGAGGCGGAGGTGAACGGGTCGTGGGACCTCGGCGGCGTCGCGCTGGTGCTCGGTATCTGGCTCGTCGTGGGGCTCGTCGCCTGCCGCTTCGGCTTCCGCTGGATCCGCCGCGACAGCTGAGCCGGAGGAGGCCGCGGCCGGAGGGCGCGCGTCCCCGCGAGCGCGGGGCCTGCGCGCGCAGACCGCGCGGACTCAGACCGCGGTGCCGACCACGACGGGCTCGGGGTGCAGCAGCACGCCGAACTCCGCCAGGACGCGGCCCTGGACGTACCGGGCGAGCTCGGCGACCTGTTCGGCCGTCGCTCCTCCGCGGTTGGTCAGGGCGAGGGTGTGCTTGCTCGACACGGCGGCCCGCGAGCCGGGCAGGGCGAAACCGCGCGAGACGCCGGCGTGCTCGATCAGCCACGCGGCGCTGAGCTTCACCAGGCCGTCGGCGCGGGGAGGCACGGGCAGCCCGACGGGCGCTCCTGCCTCGACCGCGGCGAGCGGGGTGATGACGGGCGCCTCCGCCGTCGGCTCGACCGGCCAGCGCGGCGCCTCGGGCGGCAGGGAGTCGGCGAACGCGCTCGTGACGAGGGGGTTGGTGAAGAAGGAGCCGGCGCTCGCGGTGTCCGGGTCCTCCGGATCGAGGACCATGCCCTTGCCCGCACGCAGCGCCAGCACGGTCTCGCGCACCCGCGCGAGCGGTACGCGGTCGCCGAGCGCGACTCCGAGCGCCGACGCCAGCTGACCGTAGGCGACGGGAGTGCCGTCGCCCTCGGCGCCGACCTCCTCGAGCGCGAACTCGACGGCCAGCACCGCGCCCCGGCGGCCCTGCTTGATCACGGAGGTGCGGTAGGCGAACTGCAGCTCCTCCGCCGTCAGCCGGACGGGCTCGCGGGCGCCCTCGTCGAGGAAGTCGACCGCGACCAGTGTGTCCGACAGCTCCTGGCCGTAGGCGCCGATGTTCTGCACCGGCGACGCACCGACCGTGCCGGGGATGCCGCTGAGAGCCTCGAGGCCCGCCCAGCCGCGCTCCACGGTCGTCGCGACGAGGCCGTCCCACGACTCGCCCGCCTGGACCCGCAGGAGCACGCGCCCCGGCTCGTCGGAGGGGAGCCGCTCGACGCCGGTGGTGCGCACGCGCACGACCGTGCCCTCGACCCCGTCGTCGCCCACGAGGAGGTTGGAGCCGCCGCCGAGCAGCAGCCACGGCTCGTCGTCCGACCACAGGCCGACGAGCGTCTCGACCAGCTCCGCCTCGGTGGCGGGCTCGACGAGGCGCTCGGCGGGTCCGCCGACGCGGAGGGTGGTCAGGGCGGAGAGCAGCGGCGCGGAGGTCACGCGAGTCGGACCCGTGCCTGGGCCTTGCCGAGGACGGACTGGCCCTCGACCGAGACGGCGAGGTCGACGCGGACCCAGCCCTCCTCGGCGTTCACAGCACCGATCCTGGCGACCACGTCGATGGCGGCGCCGTCGCGCGGGTCCACCACGACGGGGCGGGTGAAGCGCACCTGGTAGTCGACCACGCGTCCGGGGTCGCCGACCCAGTCGACGACGACCTGCACCGCGGTGCCCATCGTGAGCATGCCGTGCGCGAGCACGCCGGGCAGGCCGACCTCGGCGGCGACGTCGTCGCGGTAGTGGATGGGGTTGAAGTCGCCCGAGGCGCCCGCGTAACGCACCAGGGTGCCGCGGTCGATCGGGAAGCGGCTCTCGGCGACGACCTGGCCGACGCTCAGCTCGGCGAGAGCGGGCAGTGCGGTGCTCATTCGTCTCCCCTGACCACGAGGGTCGAGATCGCGGTGACGACGTGCTCGCCGCTCGCGTCGACCATGCGGGACTCGGTGGTGACCATCGAGTGGGCGCCGAGCTTCTTGATGGCGGCGACCGAGAGGGTCGCGGTCAGCTCGTCGCCGGCGACGACCGGACGGGACAGCACGAAGCGCTGGTCTCCGTGCACGACGCGGCTGAAGTCGATCCCGCCGTCGGGCTCGGCGAGCAGCTGCTGGAGCGTGAACTCCTGCACGACGACGGCGAAGGTGGGCGGAGCGACGAGGTCGGGGTGCCCGGCGGCGCGGGCGGCTTCGACGTCGTGGTGCAGGGGGGAGGTCGCGGAGACGGCGCGGGCGAACTCGCGCACCTTCTCGCGCCCCACCTGATAGGGCTCCGTGGGCGCGAAGACGCGCCCGACGAGTTCGGGGTTCACTGGCACCCGGCCATACTAGGCGCTGCCGTCGCGGGGCCCTCGGGGCTCCGGAGGCGCCGCCTGTGGTCACCCGGGTATGACCACCGAGAATTTCCCATCCGTGTATGGCTGACCCGCGGCCGAACTTCTCCGAAGCTGGCGGGCATGTCGACACCCACTCCCGAGCGCGACTGGGCGACCTACGCCCGCGAGCTCGGCACCAACATGCACCGGGCCCGCATCGCCAAGGGCGCCAGCCAGGAGCGGATCGCCCACGCGGCCGGGCTCGCGGGCTACACCTACCAGAAGTTCGAGAAGGGCGAGTCGAAGCCCGGCTCGCCCGCGAACCCCACGCTGCACACCCTCCTCGCGCTCTGCGAGGCGCTCGAGATCGAGCTGACGGACCTCCTGCCGCCCGACCCGCCGCGCACGTCACGAGGCGCCGAGTAGCCGGAGCACCGCGCCGGCCAGCCGCGACCCCGAGCTGAGATCGAGGTCGACCTCGCCGAGCCCGTCGGCCTCCAGGCGGAGCCTGTCCTCCCCCGACTCCCCCGGGCGGCACAGGGAGACGTGCACCGTCGCGCCCGCGGCCCCGTCTCCACCCGCCCAGAGCACCACCGGGAGCGAGCTCGCCGCGGAGCGGTGCAGCCGCTCCCCCGCCGCGACCAGCTCGTCGTGCTCGCCCGCGCACCAGCGCGGGCACCCCTCGTCGTTCCTGCCGTCCATCCGCTCCTCCACGTTCCGCACCCCTCGGTCGAGGAGACCAGCCCACCAGGCGATACCGACACCGAGGGCCCGCCGCGCCCCGATCCCGACCGGGGTGTGGACAGGAGACGGTCGTCCGCCCGTTGTGGAGGAGCGAGGATCAGGGTCCCATACGCAGGTGGTGCCGCCCGGGGTCCGGCGCGAAGCACCGGCGCGGTGTCAGCGGTGGACGATCAGCCAGGTCGCGATCGCCGTGGTCGAGCCCGAGTTGACCATGCGGTGCGGCCGCTCGCACGGGAACGTGATGGCGTCGCCCGGCCCGAGGACGACCGACTCGTCCTCGAACTCGACCGTCAGCTCCCCGAGCGTCACCGTCCCCATCTCGAACCCGTCGTGGCGGAGCAGCTGCCGGTGCGCCGTCGAGGTCGAGCCCGGCGGGTAGGTCGACTCGAAGAAGTCGACGGCGTCCAGCGGACGCGGCGCCAGACGGCGGAACAGCACTCCGCCCTCGAGCGCCACGGGCGCCGACTCGCGCGCCCGGACGACCGCGGTCTCGACCGGCGCCGACGCGCCCTGGTCGAACACGGCGGACAGCGGGACCCCCAGCGCGTCCACGAGGGCGATCAGCCGGCCGACCGAGGGCTGCATCGCTCCGCGCTCGATCTGCGAGACGGCGCTCACGGAGATGCCGAGTCGCCCGGCGAGGGCCTTCAGCGACAGGCCCGCCGAGAGCCGCAGCTCCCGCAGCCGGGCGCCGAGTCCGGCCCCGTCCGCGATCGCCCGGGCGGCCGCCTCGTCGGGTGCGGTGTCGTCGGAGGGCATGGCCCGTCCCCTCTCGCGGATCGTCACACAGCCGTAACGGAGCCGAAACGAGCGGCGGCCTCCCGACTCGTAGCGTGGCCGGCGTGAAGTGATCACTTCACTCGAGACGCTCTCCGCGACGCCCCGCCTCCTCGGCCGGACGTCCCGACCACCCTGACACATCCGCTCCGTGCCGCTCTGCGCACGACCGCCCGAGAGGTGGATCCACCCATGTCCGACCGCGTCACCGCACCCCGAGTCACCGCTCCCCCCGTCGATCCGGATCCCGCCGCGGCGGCGAGCGCCGGCTACGACGACCGCCTCTCCAACGAGGACCTCGCCCCGCTCCGGAAGCAGCGCTGGTCGAGCTACAACATCTTCGCGTTCTGGATGTCGGACGTGCACAGCGTCGGCGGGTACGTGACCGCGGGCTCGCTCTTCGCGCTGGGCCTGGCCGGCTGGCAGGTGCTCGTCGCCCTGGTGGTGGGCATCGTGATCGTGCAGGTCTTCTGCAACCTCGTCGCCAAGCCCAGCCAGGTCACCGGCGTGCCCTACCCCGTCATCAACCGGGCGATCTTCGGCATCCGCGGCGCGAACATCCCGGCGATCATCCGCGGACTGATCGCGATCGCCTGGTACGGCGTGCAGACCTACCTGGCGGCGCAGTCGCTGAACATCGTCTTCCTCAAGTTCTTCCCGGGCATGGCCGCCCTGAACACGCCCGAGGCGTCGTTCCTCGGCCTCTCGGCCCTGGGCTACCTCTCCTACGCGATCCTCTGGGTCGCGCAGGCCGCGCTGTTCTGGCGGGGCATGGAGTCGATCCGCCGCTTCATCGACTGGGCGGGACCGGCGGTCTACGTGGTGATGCTCGTGCTGGCCGTCTACCTGGTGTCGCAGGCGGGCTGGGAGAACATCTCGCTCACCCTCGGCTCCGGCGAGCCGCTCGACCTCGCCGCCGCGGTGCCGGTGATGATCTCGGCCGTCGCCCTGGTCGTCTCCTACTTCTCGGGCCCGATGCTCAACTTCGGCGACTTCTCCCGGTACGCCCGCAGCTACGGCGCCGTGAAGCGCGGCAACCTGCTCGGCCTCCCGATCAACTTCCTCTTCTTCTCCCTCCTCACCGTGATCACCGCCTCGGCGACCGTGCCGGTCTTCGGCGAGCTGATCACCGACCCGATCGAGACCGTCGAGCGGATCGACACCTGGTTCGCCGTGCTCCTCGGCGGGCTCACCTTCGTCATCGCGACGATCGGCATCAACATCGTCGCCAACTTCATCTCCCCCGCGTTCGACTTCTCGAACGTCAACCCGAAGAAGATCAGCTGGCGGATGGGCGGCATGATCGCCGCCGTCGGCTCGGTGCTGCTCACCCCGTGGAACTGGTACTCGAACGACACCGCCATCCACTACACGCTCGGCATCCTCGGCGCGCTGATCGGACCGCTGTTCGGCGTCCTCATCGCGGGCTACTACCTGATCAGCCGCCAGCGCGTCTGGGTGGACGACCTCTACACGATGAGCGAGAAGGGCCGCTACTGGTTCTCGCGCGGCTTCAACCCCAACGCCGTCTGGGCGACCGTGATCGGCGGAGTCCCCTCCGTCGCCTCGGTGCTCGTGCCGCGCTGGATCGCGGAGGCGGGAGGCGCGGAGTTCACCTGGCTCGGCGACTACAGCTGGTTCCTCGGCTGCGGGCTCGGATTCGTCGCGATGGCCGTGCTCGAGCGGCGCGCGCCGCGGATCGGGCGCCTCGACGAGGACCTCGAGCACGTCAGCGACGGCTCGACCGTCTGATCCGGCCGGCACGGAGGAGGGATCCGCTCCGGCCGCTCCGCATCCCGCGGACCGGCGGCCGGGCGGGTCCCTCCCCCTCCCGGCACCCGAACCGAGGAACCACCATGCGCATCACCGTCGTCAACCCGAACACCAGCACCGCGATGACCGCGGCGATCGGCCGGGCCGCCCGCTCCGTCGCCTCGCTCGGCACCGAGATCACGGCCGTCACCCCGCCGATGGGTCCGGCGTCGATCGAGAGCCACTACGACGAGGCGCTCGCCGTGCCCGGCGTCCTGCACGAGATCGCCCGGGCGGAGGCGGCCGGCAGCGACGGCGCGGTCGTCGCGTGCTTCGGCGACCCGGGCGTCGACGCCGCGCGCGAGATCGCGAGCGGCCCGGTCGTGGGGATCGCCGAGGCCGCCATGCACATGGCCGCGCTCGTCGGCCGGGGCTTCAGCGTGGTCACCACGCTCTCGCGCACGAGCGGCCGCGCCTGGGACATCGCCCGCCGCGCCGGGTTCGGCGACGCCTGCCGTCAGGTGCGCGCCTGCGACATCCCGGTGCTCGAACTCGACGACCCCCGCTCCGACGCCCGCCGCGCGATCCTGGCGGAGTGCGCCGAAGCGCTGGCCGTCGACGGGTCCGACTCGATCGTGCTGGGCTGCGCGGGCATGGCCGACCTGTGCCGCGACCTCTCACGGGAGCTGGGCGTGCCCGTGATCGACGGCGTCGCCTCGGCGGTGCGCCTGGTGGAGGGGCTCGTCGCGATGGGCGTCAGCACCTCGCGGCGCGACGAGTACGCCGCGCCGCGGACGAAGGCGATGGCGGGGCTGCTCGCTCCGTTCGAGCGGGTCTGAGGCTCCGCACCCCGCACGGTCGGGTGTTCTACCGGACCGCCGGGCCGGACCCACCTGCGAGGATCGGGGGATGAGCGTCCTCCGCGATCTCGGCCTCGGTGCCCGGCTCTTCCTCCGCGGCTTCCGCACCTGGGTCCGCTCGCCGCGGGCGATGCTCCTCGGCGCGATCCCGCCCCTGATCGTCGGTCTGGTCTTCGTCGGCGTGCTGGTCCTGGTGCTCACGCGGGTGCAGGACGCGGTGACCGCGCTCACCCCGTTCGCAGGCGGCTGGGACGAGGGCACGGCCGCCACCGTCCGCCTGGTGCTCTCGATCGCGGTGGTCGGCGCCGCGCTCGCCCTCGGCGTGGTCCTCTTCGCCGCGGTGACCCTGCTGGTCGGCGACCCCTTCTACGAGCGGATCTGGCGGCGGGTCGAGGACGACCTCGGCGGCGTGCCCGACGAGCGCGAGAGCACCTTCTGGCAGGGGGTCGGCCGCGGCCTCCGCGACTCCGCCGTGCTGGTCGCCACCTCCCTCGGGATCGGCGTGGTCCTGGTGCTGCTGGGCCTGGTGCCGCTGGTCGGCTCGATCGTCGGCCTCGTCGCGGGCGCCCTGGTCGGCGGGAGGGCCCTCGCGCTCGAGCTGACCGGGTTCGCGGGCGACGCCCGGGGGCTCTCCCTCCGCGACCGCCGCCGCCTCCTCGGCGAGCACCGCGCGGTCTCGCTCGGCTTCGGCATCGCCGTCTACCTGGCGTTCCTCGTCCCCGGGGGCGCGGTCGTCGCCACCCCCGCCGCCACGGCCGGCGCGACCCTCCTGCTCCGGACCCTGCGGGGCGAGCCGACCGAGCGGCCGGCCGCCTGACACCGCTTGGCCGCCGCCCGGCTCTCCCCTAGACTCGCCGCGTGCGCACGTCGATCCGAAGCCCCTGGTGGCCCGCCTCCTAGGCGGACCGACGCGCAGACCCCTCGCACGCGACCGCCTCCTCCGGGCGGTCGTTCTGCATGTCAGGGCCCGGGTGGGGCACGACCCGATACAAGGACCACGATGACCTCGCTCCTCTCCCGCATCCTCGCCTCCGACGGGACGCTGCCGTTCGCGGTGGTCCTCCGCCAGGGCCGCGACGCCGTCGACGTGTTCACGGGCGACGTGCTCGACGTCGAGGGCCTGGCCGACATCCCGCTCGACGGCGACGACGTGCTGACCCTCGTGCCCTACCGGCAGGTGCGCGAGCGCGGCTTCGCGGCGAAGGACGACGGAGCCCCGCTGCGCAACCTCGTGGTGCGCGAGCGCGAGAGCGTCCCCCTAGCCGAGGTGCTGCGGCTCCTGCCCGAGCGGGAGATCCCGGTCGAGGAGCGCGGCTTCGACGTGCCGGACGACGAGTACGCCGACATCGTCCGCCGGGTGATCGAGGACGAGATCGGCCGCGGCGAGGGCGCCAACTTCGTCATCAACCGCGCCTTCGTCGCGCAGACCGACGCGCCGCCCGTCGAGGCGGTCCTGGCCTGGTTCCGCCGCCTGCTCACCGACGAGTCCGGCGCGTACTGGACCTTCGCGATCCACACCCCCGGCGTCGACGGCGCGCAGACGGTCACCGCCGTCGGCGCGACCCCCGAGCGCCACGTCTCGGTGCGGGACGGCGTCGCGATGATGAACCCGATCAGCGGCACCTTCCGCCACCCCGCGGCCGGACCCACCGGGGAGGAGGTGCTCGCGTTCCTCGCCGACGTCAAGGAGAGCGAGGAGCTCTTCATGGTCGTGGACGAGGAGATGAAGATGATGAGCGCGGTCTGCCCGGACGGCGGCCGCATCCTCGGGCCGTTCCTCAAGCAGATGTCGCGGCTCAGCCACACCGAGTACCTGCTCGAGGGCCGCACCGGACTCGACGTGCGCGAGGTCCTGCGGCTGACGATGTTCGCGCCCACGGTCACCGGCTCGCCGATGGAGAACGCGTGCGCCGTGATCGCCGAGTACGAGAAGGAGCCGCGCGGCTACTACTCCGGCGTGCTCGCCCTCTTCGAGCCGGAGGAGCACGGCTACACGGTCGACGCCCCCATCCTCATCCGCACCGCCTACCTCCGCGCGGACGGCCGCCTCACCGTGCCGGCCGGCGCGACGCTCGTGCGCCACTCCACCCCCGAGGGCGAGGTCGCCGAGACGCGGGCGAAGGCGTCGGGCGTCCTCTCCGCCCTCGGCCTGCTGCCGCACCGCGAGGTGCCGCCGGCCATCGACCTGAACGCGCAGCCGGGCGTGCAGGAGGCGCTCGAGGCGCGCAACGAGCGGCTCGCCTCGTTCTGGCTCCGGCCCCAGGCGCCCGAGCACATCGCCGGCCTCGCCGGGCACACCGCGCTGATCGTCGACAACGAGGACCAGTTCACGACGATGCTCGCCCACCAGCTGCGCCACCTCGGGATGGACGCCCGGGTCGAGCGCTGGTCGGAGGTCGCCGACGTGCTGAGCGACGACCTCGTCGTCTTCGGCCCCGGCCCGGGCGACCCCCGCGACGACTCCGACCCGCGGATCGCGCACCTGCGCTCGCTGATGACCACGCGCCTCGAGGCGGAGCGGCCGATGCTCGCCGTCTGCCTCAGCCACCAGATGCTGTCGCTGCTGGCGGGCCTCCCTGTCGAGCCGCTGCCCGCGCCCCGCCAGGGCGTGCGCCTGGCGGTGGACGTGTTCGGCGAGGACGCCGCGATCGGCTTCTACAACACCTTCTCCTCCGTCGCCCCCGGCGTCGCGCGCACGCCCCGGCTGGGGCTCGAGGTCTCGGTCGACCCGGAGACGGGAGTGGTCAACGCCCTCCGCAGCGAGCACGTCGCGTCGGTGCAGGGGCACCTGGAGTCGGTGCTCTCCTCCGACGGCCTGCGCACCCTGGAGCGGCTGGTCCGCACCGCGACCGCTCAGCCCGCGCGCGCATGAGCAGCCTGCGGCTGATCGCGTCGCCCGCCTACCCGGCCGAGCTGCAGGAGGCGGTGGCCGCCGCCGTGCGCGCGGCGGCCGAGGCGGCGCGCGGCTGGTACGGGCGCGGCGACAAGATCGCGGCGGACGAGGCGTCGGTCGCGGCGATGCGCGCCGTGCTGGCCGACGCTCCGTTCGACGGCGTCGTCGTGATCGGCGAGGGCGAGAAGGACGAGGCCCCGATGCTCGCGAACGGCGAGCGCCTCGGCCGCGCCTCCGCTCCCTCCTGCGACGTGGCGGTCGATCCGCTCGACGGCACCCGGCTCACGGCGGAGGGGCTCCCCGGCTCGGTGAGCGTGATCGCGCTGGCCCCGCGAGGCACGCTGTTCGACCCGCGTGACGTGTTCTACATGGACAAGCTGGTCTGCTCCGGAGCGGGCCGGGGCGCCGTCTCGCTCGACCTCCCTCCCGCCGAGAACGCCGCACGGCTGGCGGCGGCGCTCGGGAAGCCCGTCGCGGAGCTGGTCGTCGTCGTGCTCGACAAGCCGCGTCACTCCGGGCTGATCGCGGCCCTGCGCGCGGTCGGGGTCGCGCTCGAGCTGCGCGGCGAGGGCGACGTGTCGGTCGCGATCGAGGCGGCCGATCCCGCGGGCCGCGTCGACCTCGTCCTCGGCATCGGCGGAACCCCGGAGGGAGTGGTCGCCGCGTGCGCCGTCCGCGCCCTCGGCGGGGTGATGGAGGGGCGCCTCGCCCCCCAGACCGCACCGGAGCGCGCCAACGCCCTGGCCGCCGGCCACGACCTCGACCGCCTGCTGACCCTGGAGGACCTGGTCTCCTCGGACGACGTGCTCTTCGCGGGCTGCGCGGTCTGAGACGTCTCCCGGCAGAGGGCGCGGCCCGCCCCGCTCCGGAGCCGGGGCGGGGGTGACGGATGTCACGGCACCTCGGTGACAGAGGAGCGAGGCACTGCGGCGACCCTCTCGACAGGCTGATGGCATGACCTCGACCGACCTCGCCGTGCAGGCGACCGCCCTCACCAAGAGCTTCGGCTCCGTCGCCGCCGTCGCCGGAGTGGACCTCACCGTCCGGCCCGGCGAGATCGTCGCCTTCCTCGGTCCCAACGGCGCGGGCAAGACCACGACCCTCGACATGCTCCTGGGCCTCTCGGCCCCTGACGCCGGCGAGGTCACGGTGTTCGGACGCTCGCCGCGCACGGCGATCGCGCACGGGCTCGTCTCGGCCGTCCTGCAGACCGGCGGCCTGCTGAAGGACCTCAGCGTCCACGAGACACTGGAGCTGACCGCGAGCCTCTTCGCGGACACCCGGCCGATCGACGAGGTGCTGGACCGCGCGGGGATCGCCGACCTCGCCTCCCGCCGCGTGGGACTGTGCTCCGGCGGTCAGCAGCAGCGGCTCCGGTTCGCGATGGCGCTGCTGTCGGACCCCGGCCTGCTCCTGCTCGACGAGCCGACCACCGGCATGGACGTCGAGGGGCGCCGCGCGTTCTGGCAGGCCATCCGCACCGACGCGGCGCGCGGGCGCACCGTCCTCTTCGCGACGCACTACCTCGAGGAGGCGGACGAGTACGCCGACCGCATCGTCCTGATGAGCCGAGGCCGGATCGTCGCCGACGGGACCACGAGCAGCATCAAGAACCTCGTCTCCGGCCGGATCGTCCACGCGACCCTGCCCGGCGCCGACCTCGCCGCCCTCGCCGCGCTCCCCCGGGTCTCCAGCGTCGAGGCCCAGGGCGACCGGATCACGGTGCACACCGACGACTCCGACGCCCTCGCCCGCCACCTGCTCACCCGCACCGGTGCCCGCGACGTCGAGATCACCGCCCAGAACCTCGAGAGCGTCTTCCTCGCCCTCACCTCCGAAGGAGCCTCCGCATGACCGCCACGACCCCCGCCGCCGACCGCGTCCGCCTCGACCGCCGCTCGCCGGCGCTCGGCGGCTTCACCACGACCTACCTGCGCATCGAGATCCTGCGGCGGCTGCGGAACCGGCGGACACTCTTCTTCACCCTCCTCTTCCCGGTCCTGATGTTCTTCATCGTCGGGTACCCGCTCCGCGACGAGCCGCTGACCGCGACTCCGATCGCGGCGGGCGGCGTCTCGATCGCGGCCTTCATCATGGTGTCGATGGCGATGTACGGAGCGATGATGTCGGCCACGCAGACCGGGGCGGCCGTCGCCGTGGAGCGCGCGCAGGGCTGGAGCCGGCAGCTGCGGCTCACCCCGCTGAACCCCGTGGTCAACGTTCTGATCAAGATGATCGCCGGGATGGCGCTGGGCCTGCTCGCCGTCGTCGCCACCTATGCGGTCGGCGCCGCCAGCGGCATCGAGCTCTCGGCGGTGCAGTGGGTCGCGACCGGACTGACGGGCTGGCTGCTCGCGAGCGCCGTCTTCACGACGCTCGGCCTCATGGTGGGCTACATGGTGCCGGGCGAGAACGCGGCACAGATCACGAGCCTGGTCATCGTGGTCCTCGCGTTCCTGGGCGGCCTCTTCTACCCGGTGAGCAGCATGCCCGGATTCCTGCAGAGCATCGCCGCCCTGACGCCGGTCTACGGGATCAGCGAGCTCGCGCGAGCGCCGCTGACCGGCGAGGGGTTCGACCTCGGCGCTCTGGTCGACGCACTCGTGTGGCTCGGTCTGCTCCTCGGCGGGACGGTGTTCTTCTTCCGCCGCGACACGAAGCGGGTGTGACGGATGCGCCACCGAGGTCGGCTCCGTCCTAGGGTGAGCGCGTGAGCAGCACCACCGCCTCCGGGCACGGCGAGACAGGGTGGCCGATCCGCCCGGCCGCGGCGGGCGCCGACCCGGGAGCGACCCTGCGCACGGCTCTCTGGACCCCGCGTGCGCTGCGCTGGTACGCGGGAGCGGTCTTCTCGCTCTTCTGGGTGTACTCGACCGTGCCGTCGGTCCTCGACGATCCGGAGTGGCCCCGCCGCGTCGTCGGCGTCGCCCTCATCGCCGCTTTCAGCGCCGGATTCCTCGTCGCACCGCCGCTCGCCTGGACCCTCGCGACGCGGGGCCGGCTGCTGATCTGCCTCGGACTGCTCGCCTTCTCCTTCACCCTCCTCCCCTGGCTCGGGCGGGACGTGACGGGGCTCTGGACCTACGTCGGAGTCCTGGTCGGCATGTGCGTGTTCACCTGGCGCCTCACGGCCACCCTGATCGGAGCCCTCGCCTCCGTGACGCTCGCCGTCCGCCTCGAGAGCGACGGCGTCACCGAGACCGCCTTCGTGGTGCCGGTGATCATCCTCTCCATCTCCCTGATGATGGCCACCTTCGCGCGCACGATCGCCACCGTCAACCAGCTCCGCGACACCCGCGCCGAGCTGGAGGTCCTGACGGCCGAGCGCGAGCGGAGCCGGGTCGCCCGCGACATCCACGACATCCTGGGCCATTCGCTGACGGTGATCACCGTGAAGTCGGAGCTGGCCGGGCGCCTCCTCGACGCCGACCCGGAGCGGGCGCGGGCCGAGATCGCGGACGTGGAGTCGCTCGCGCGGGGCGCTCTCGCCGACGTCCGCGCGACCGTGTCCGGCTTCCGGGCCACGACCGCGAGCGGAGCGCTGGCCGCCGCGCGCGGCGCTCTCGCCGCGGCGGGGATCTCCGCCGACCTGCCCTCCTCCACCGACACCGTGCTCCCGCAGCATCGCGAGCTGGTGGGGTGGGTGATCCGCGAGGGAGCGACGAACGTCGTCCGCCATTCGAGCGCCTCGCGCTGCCGGATCCGCCTCACCGCCTGCGAGGTCGAGATCGCGGACGACGGAGTGGGTCCGCAGCCGGGAGCAGCGGGCTCGACCGGACTGGCCGGGCTCCGCGAGCGGGTCGAGGCAGCGGGCGGCCGGCTCTCCGTCGGGACGAGCGAGCTCGGGGGCTTCCGCCTGGCGGCTACCCTCCCCGGAGGCGGACGGTGAGCGCTCTGCGCCTCCTGATCGCCGACGACCAGGCGCTGGTGCGGGGCGCACTCGCCGCCCTGCTCTCGCTGGAGTCCGACATCGACGTGGTGGCGGAGGTCGGCCGCGGGGACGAGGTGGTCGCCGCGGCGCTCGCCTCGACGCCGGACGTCGCGCTGCTGGACATCGAGATGCCGGGGCTGGACGGGATCGCCGCCGCCGCGCTCCTCCGCGAGGCGCTGCCGGCCTGCCGCGTGCTGATCGTGACGACCTTCGGCCGTCCCGGCTACCTCAGCCGCGCGATGCAGGCGGGGGCGTCGGGCTTCGTGGTCAAGGACACGCCCTCGGCTCAGCTGGCGGACGCCGTGCGGAGGGTCGGGCAGGGGCTGCGCGTGGTCGATCCCGCGCTCGCTGCGGAGTCGCTGGCGCAGGGAGGCACGCCCCTGACCGAGCGGGAGGCCGACGTGCTCGCCGCCGCGCGCACCGGAGGCTCGATCGCCGATCTCGCCCGGATGCTGCACCTCTCGCCGGGGACCGTGCGGAACCACCTCTCGGCGGTGATCGGCAAGACCGGCGCCCGCAACCGGGCCGACGCCCTCCGGATCGCGGAGCGCAACGGCTGGCTCTGAGAGTCCGGCCCGGCGGCACGATCACGGCGCTCCGCTCCGGAGCCGACCGCAGCGGAGCGCGACGGGAACGCCGAAGGCCCCGGCTCGACGCGCGAACCGGGGCCTTCTCGCTGTAGCGGGAGCGGGACTTGAACTCCTGCATGCCTACTCGCATCCACCTACATCCTGTAGCCCGACTGGCGCGTGTTTTCGCGGATTGAGCACATTAGTGGAGGTGCGAACCGACGTCCCAAGGCATTGGGATGCAACGCCGGTGTTGCATCACTCGTTGCATCGTGCACGGCTCGATGAGCTGTCGAGACGAGCGCTCGCTGCTCCGGTCGGTCACGAGCGCGCAACCGTGAGTAGTTCGGGTATCAAGCCGTCACAGTGTCACAGCTGCCGAGATGCGTCCCCTGATCGGGCCTTTCCCTCCGTGACGACGGGTGACGACAGCGGCCGGTTCCGGCGTTCGTATCGTCACGCTCGTGAATTGGCCGGCGTTGTCAAATATCTGAAGCGGAAGGTGTCACGGTGTCACGGCGCAGAGGAATCAACCTCGGACCGGGTGATTTTCCGCGTGACACGTGGTGACAAATGGGCATGCGCCGCGCGGGCGGTGCTGTCACCGATCGGGGATGCGGGCGCGAACGCCGGCCGAGTGGTGCGGGCGCGAGGAGGGTCGGCCGGCAGCACGCGCGCTCGGCACCAGGCAGCGGGCAGCGGGCAACTCCCGCTGTTAGGGCCGGCACCAGCCGGCACTTGCGCAGCGAGGACGCTGCCCGCCCTCAATGCACGGGCTGCGTGCTGAGAGTCGCGAGGGTCACCCGGCATTGGGCACCGGGACCGTGCGGCTCGCGCGGTGACGGCCAACACCGGGCAGCAGGCAGCGCACGACCACGAGCACCGGGGGCGAGCGCGAGCAGCGGGCACCGGGCGGGCGAGCACTGAGCAACGGGCGCACGCACCCGAGCAGTGAGCAGCGAGCCGGCGGGCACCTGATTGGCGGGTGGCGACGGGACCGATCAGCGGGCACCGAGCACTACGGGCGCGACGACGAGCAAGAGCGAGATCGTGGGGCACCGGACACGAGCACGACCACCGGGGGGGGGCGAGCCGGCGTAATCCGGGCACCGGGCACGAGCAGCGAGCCGGCGGGCACCGAGCACGAAGGACGCGACGGGCGCGACGGGCGCGACGGGCGCGACGGGCGCGACGACGATAGGGGCGACGACGACGGGCTCGAGCACGACCACCGGGCACCGAGCCAGCCGGTACCGGTCACGACGGGCGCGAGCGGGAGCAGTGGGCGGCGGGAAATGACGGCCAGCACCCGGCAGTAGACACCGCCCGACCACGACCACGAGTAGCGGGCACCGGAACCGAGCAGCGGGCGCCGAGCAAACGCAGCGACCTCACGCCGCGCGAGAGGTCCCTTGCCTCTTGGATGCGTGAGGTAGACGAAGAAGCGGACGAGCTAGGGAGGGCCTAGCTGCCCCCGCTGGTCCTCCGCATGAACGGCAACTCAGCGACGGGGCGGCGTTGACTGGCCTTGTGAGCCAGCACGTCATCCGCGACCACGATCTTGATGAGCTGGCGCAACAACCAGACCAGTCGCGCCGTCCCGTGGAGGAGCACGAGAAGCGAAATCTCGAAGAGCCACGGGCCGAGCCACGCGGCGCCAGCGAGGCTCACAACTGTTGCAGCGATGCAGAGGGCGACAGCTTCAAATCCGGACAGGGTGGTCGACATCCACGCCTTCCCGAGAGTCGCTCCAGCCGTTGCCCTGAACGTTTGAAACCTAGGCGTCTGAGCCGAGAGCCCGAAGATCACGACCACGCCAGCAAAGCCGGCGACGACAGCGGCAGCCGCAAGCACGCCGATGTAGAGGGCCTGGACGTCGCTCTGCGGATCGGCCGACGCGAGCCCGAGCCAGACGTTGGGCAGCCAGAGCTGCGTAGCCGCCCAGTGCAGGACTCCGAGCAGGACGAGGCCGCCGTCGACCTTGAAAGGCTCGTCGCGAAGGAACACTCCGATTTGGCGGAGACGCGTCTTCAGACCATCCATCGCGGCGCCTCCTCGTCTAGTTGGTCGCAATCAGTGCCTTGAACTGGCTGATCGCCTGATACATCGCGTTCAGGACGACAGTGGGGGTGGGCTCCTCGTCCTCGTTGACGCCCACTTGCTGACGAACGGTGATCCGGTCTGCGGCGAAGTCGATCTTGTCCCGCTGCAACCCGGCAGCCTCTTCGTCCACGATAACCGTCGCCTTGGCTCTGGCGTAGGGCACGTTCTCGATCAGCTCACGAACTCCCTCGATGAGCTGCGCGCCAGCGATGTCGTCAGGTTTCGCGTTACCGAAGCTGACGATCATCTCCACTGAGGCTCCACCGGCACCGATGCTCTGAGCCGTCTTCAGCGCCTGGCCCATCTCCGATGCCGGCTCGAACTCGTCCATCGCTCCCGCGTCGACCTTGATGTGGAGCTTCGCCGCGCTCTGTGCCCGCCCCAGACGCTCCAGCTGATCCCTTCTCACGTAGGGTCGCAGTTCCAGTCGCTCCTCAGCGGTGGTGTAGCCGGCAACCATGCTGAGCCATTGTGCAAGAACGGTGATCGATGGACCGGCGGAAGACCGCATCACTGCAACGTACGGGGTGCCGCTGACATTGAGGAGGTAGGCGGGCTCGTGCAGGGAGCGGACCGCGCCCGTCGAGGCCAACGATCCGAACTGGCCGTCGGCCGTTGTGGCATCAGGCCAGTCCGAGCCCGGCCGTAGACGCCCAACGTAGAAGTAGTCCGCCTCCGGGGAGGCTTCGTCCTTGGCTTCACCCTCTACCTTGCGGCCGAAGAATTCTCCTCGGCGCTTCGCCTCGGGCAGACCCGCTACGTGCGTGTGTAGAAGTGACCAAAACTCATCAGGTAGCTCGACTACCTGATCGTGCTGGTCGAGAACGATCGGCTCGAAGAAGTACACAGTCTTCTCTTTGGTGTTCGGCACTAGCCCTCCAGAGTTCCCCCCGGCCAGTCGTCTGCGACCCGCCGCTTGACGACATCTTGACATGGTGGAGATTGGCACGATGGCGGGCGCGAGCACCGGGCACGAGCGCGAGCGGAGCACCGGGCACGAGCGCGAGCGGAGCGGGAGATCGGCCGCTGACGCGAGCGGGAGCACCGAGCCGACAGGCAGCCAGCCAGCCAGCCAGCCAGCCAGCCGAGCATCTCGCGCGGTGACGGCCAGCACCAGGCAGCGCACGACCACGACCACCGGGCCGGCGGGCACCGCACGCGACGTGCACAAGCACGAGCACGGGGCACGAGCGGGAGCGCGGGCAGCAGCTCAAGCACCGAGGGGCGAGCAGCGAGCGGCTCGCGGTGACGGCCAGCATCAGGCAGCAGGCACCGCACGACCACGACCACCGAGCACCGGGCCGGCGGGGGCGGCAGCGGGCAGCGGGAGTGCCAAGCACGGGGCACGACGGGCACGAGCGAGAGCGGAGGGCGGCAGCGGGAGCACCGAGCAGCTAGCTCGGTGACGGCCAGCAGCGAGCAGCGGGCACCGGGCACGACGAGCGCGCGCACCGGGCAGCGAGCAGCGCGCGCGGTGGCGGCCAGCACTAGGCAGCAGGCACCGATCCGGCGGGCACCGGGCGAGAGCGGGAGCCGGAGCACCGGGCACGACGGGTGGCAGCGGGAGCACCGAGCAGCGAGCACCTAGCGCGGTGACGGCCAGCACCAGGGAACAGGCACCGCACGACCACGATGTGGCACCGGGCAGCGGGCACGAGCAGCCGCGGGAGCACCGCACGCGAGCGGCAGGCGCCGAGAGGCTCGCGCGGTGACGGCCAGCACCAGACAGCAGGCACCGAGCCGGCAGGTACCGAGAACGACGAGCGCGAGCGGCAGCGGCGTACTCGAGCAGCAGCGGGAGCACCGGGCACCGGTGGCGAGCGGGAGCGGCACGCGCCGAGCGGCTCGCGCGGAGACGGGCCAGCGGCAGCGGGAGCGGCGGCGGCGGCAGCACCGTGCTCGAGCGGCAGCGGCAGCACCGGGCACCGGTGGCGGACGCGAGCGGCACGCGCCGAGCGGCTCGCGCGGTGACGGGCGAGCGGGAGCGGCAGCGGGAGCGGCAGCGGGAGCGGGAGCGGGAGCGGCAGCGGGAGCGGGAGCGGGAGCGGGAGCGGGAGCACCGTGCTCGATCGGCAGCGGCAGTACCGGGTCCCGGGCGCGAGCGGCACGCGCCGCGCGGCTCGCGCGGAGACGGGCCAGCGGCAGCGGGAGCGGCGGCAGCGGCGGCAGCAGCGTGCTCGAGCGGCAGCGGCAGTACCTGGCACCGGGAGCGGGTGCGAGCGGCAGGCGCCGAGCGGCTCGCGCGGTGACGGCCAGCACCGGACAGCAGGTACCGAGCCGGCAGGTATCGAGCCCGGCAGGTACCGAGAACGCCGAGCGCGAGCGGCAGCGGCAGCGGCGTACTCGAGCAGCAGTGGCAGCACCGGGCACCGGTGGCGAGCGCGAGCGGCACGCGCCGAGCGGCTCCCGCTGAGACGGGCCAGCGGCAGCAGGAGCGGCAGCGGGAGCGGCAGCGGCGGCGGCGGCGGCGGCGGCGGCGGCAGCACCGTGCTCGAGCAGCAGTGGCAGCACCGGGCACCGGTGGCGAGCGCGAGCGGCACGCGCCGAGCGGCTCCCGCTGAGACGGGCCAGCGGCGGCGGGAGCGGGAGCGGCGGCGGGAGCGGGAGCGGCGGCGGGAGCGGGAGCACCGTGCTCGAGCGGCAGCGGCAGCGGCAGCGGCAGCGGCAGTACCTGGCACCGGGGGCCGGCGCGAGCGGCACGCGCCGAGCGGCTCGCGCGGTGACGGCCAGCACCGGACAGCAGGCACCGAGCCGGCAGGTACCGAGAACGCCGAGCGCGAGCGGCAGCGGCAGCGGCAGCGGCAGCGGCAGTACCGGGTACCGGGCGCGAGCGGTAGGCGCCGAGCGGCTCGCGCGGAGACGGCCAGCACCAGGCAGCAAACACCGCACCACCACGACCAGGGAGCAGCAGGCATCGAGCACGATGAGCGCGAGCGCGAGCGTCGGCACCGGAGCAGCAGGCTCCGAGTCGACAGGCAGCGAGCAGCTGGGCAGTTACGGCCAGCACCAGATAGCAGGAGCACGAGCGGGAGCACCGGGCGCCGGGCGCCGGGCGGGAGCGGGAGCGGGAGCGGGAGCACCGGCCTCGAGCGGCAGCGGGAGCACCGGGCACCCCACGAGCACGAGCACTACGAGCGCGGGCACCGGGCACGACGAACGAGAGCGGGAGCACCAGGGAGCGGGCACTGAGCGGCTGACACCGGGCACGACGGGCGCGAGCGCGAGCGTAGGCACAGGAGGTGGCAGCTACCGGGCACGACGAGCGCGAGCGTGGGCGCGGAGACCGAACAGCGGGACCAAGCGCCGGGTAGCGAGCTGGCAGGCAGCGAGCAGCTCGTGCGGCGACTGCCAGCACCGCGCGGCCACGGCCACGGCCAGCGATCACGGAGCCGGCGGGCATCGAGCACGAGACCATGGGCAGCGAGCCACCCTGAGCCGCATGACTCCGGGCAGCGCTGCACTGGGCACGGGCAGCGGACGACCGCTAGGAGCAGCACGTGCAGGCCCGGGCGCGACCAGTCTCGAGCACCGTCGAGCGCGGCCTGCCCGGCACGCCATCCGATTTGCCAGGACGAAGGATCTGGGGCTGATGCTGAACGCTCCCGCTTACGAGTGGCGCACCTGTAGATGAAACTTGCACTGACGAACCAGCGTCGGCTACTGTCACGAGTCGTAAGCGGAACGAAGTTCCGCTGCATTGTGCTGCTCAAAAAAGGGAAGTAGAGCGCCGTCACTGATCTTGCTCCTCGTTCTGGATGGGGCAGTGCGGAGAAACCGCGAGGGCCTTCACGTCAGTGTCCGATCCCGGTCATTCCAAGGGAAACCCGAACCCGTTTTTTCGGAAAAACCCTGGTAGAGAGAGAATTCCGTGCTGCCCGCAGGCGGAGGTACGGACGACCTCTCAAAAAACGACCCATCCTCACGCACCGAGCTGACGATGCGAGCTGAGCTTCGAGCCCGAACGATTGCTCGAACCGAGCAGCTCGCTCTTGTATGGATCGCCAACGGCCGGGAGTCGGTAGCCCGACCACCAAGGCCGGACGCAGGTCCTCGATCGGGCCGAGTTGTCTCGAACCGCTGGCTGTCGCGTCGAGTGCCCGCTGCTGCTCCCACGCGACACGCGACACCCGGTGCTCGTCGTGCCCGTCGCTCGTCGTGCCCGTCGCTCGTGGCTCGTGCTCGCTGGTCGTGCGGTTCCTTCTGCCTGGTGCCGGCCCTCGCCGTGCGAGCTGCCCACGCTCGGTGCTCGACGCACGTTGCTCGTGCCCGTCGTTCGTGCCCGGCGTTCGGTGCTCGCTGTCTGCTGCCCGCCGGCCGCTGCTCGTGGTGCCCGGTGCCCGGGTTCGTGGTGCACGGTGCCCGGGTTCGTGGTGCACGGTGCCCGGTGCCCGGGTTCGTGGTGCACGGTGCACGGTGGTCGCGGTGCCCGGGTTCGTGGTGCACGGTGCACGGTGGTCGCGGTGCCCGGGTTCGTGGTGCACGGTGCACGGTGGTCGCGGTGCCCGGTGCCCGTCGCTCGCCGCTCGTGGTGCCCGTCGCTCGCCGCTCGTGGTGCCCGTCGCTCGCCGCTCGTGGTGCCCGTCGCTCGCCGCTCGTGGTGCCCGTGGCTCGCCGCTCGCGGTGCCCGGCGCCCGTCGCTCGCCGCTCGTGGTGCCCGGTGCCCGTCGCTCGTGGTGCCCGGTGCCCGTCGCTCGCCGCTCGTGGTGCCCGGCGCTCGCCGCTCGCGGTGCCCGGCGCCCGTCGCTCGCCGCTCGTGGTGCCCGGCGCCCGTCGCTCGCGGTGCCCGGCGCCCGTCGCTCGCGGTGCCCGGCGCCCGGCGCCCGTCGCTCGTGGTGCCCGGCGCCCGTCGCTCGCGGTGCCCGGCGCCCGTCGCTCGCGGTGCCCGGCGCCCGTCGCTCGCGGTGCCCGGTGCCCGTCGCTCGCGGTGCACGGTGCCCGTCGCTCGTGGTGCCCGCCGGCCGCTGCTGCCTGCTATCCGCCGGCTGCCGCTCGTGCTGCCCGGTGCTCGCCGCTCGTGCTGCCCGCTGCTCGCCGCTCGTGCTGCCCGGTGCTCGCCGCTCGTGCTGCCCGCCGGCTGCCGCTCGTGCTGCCCGGTGCCCGGTGCTCGTGGCGCCCGGTGCACGGTGCTCGCCGCTCGTCGCTCGTGGTGCACCGTGCTCGCCGCTCGCGGTGCACGATGCTCGCCGCTCGTGGTGCACGCTCGGGACGTGCCCGCGCTGCTCGCGCTCGTGGACGCGGCCAGCGCTCGGTGCGCACGCTCGGGACGGGACCGCGCTGCCCGCACTCGTGGATGCTGCTGCTCGGCGCCAGAGATCGCCGCGCGTGTCATTCGAACGAAGCCCAGGTGCAACCGAACTCGCGGCGCACGCCATCGAGGACAACGGACTTAGGTGCACTAAGTCGATAGCTTGCTACTCCGCAACATCAACACTTACCGGCGGTAAGTGGACAGCTTGCTACGCGGTGAGGCCCTCACACGCAGTGGGCTCCGCCGACAGCGAAGCGGACTCCTCCGGCGCCAATCCGTCGTGCTCTCCGCGCAGCCACTCCTCCCAGTAGGTGCGCGATCCCTCGTCCATCTGATTGCGCAGAATCTCTTCCACCTCCGCAGGGGAGTTGTTCAACTGGAGCCACAAGCGATCCGCCTCGCGGTTACTCCTATCAAGCTCCTTCTGACATGACGTGCGGCCAGCGGCGTGGCCCTGGTCGTACGCGTGCAGGACGATGAGTCGCAGGACGGGCGAGACCGTCATGAGGTCGAGGTCACCCCTCACTAGCCGGTCCAGCACCTCCTCGAGAGTCTTAGGTGCTGGCGCTCTCTCAGGCAGATCGCTCGTCATCGGGCGCGGGGTCAGGTTGTGGCGGGTCGTAGAAATCGATCGCTGTCCGCACGAGTGCAGCTGCTGCCCGATCCATCCGGGTAGGCGAAGCGGGCAGCCACTGCGTCCAGTAGGCAGCGACCGAATCGAGCAACTCGGCTACGGCCAAGGGCACTGGATGCGAGCCAGATGCGCGGAGCAGCTCAGCAGCACGCTCCGCGTCGCGCGCCTGCTGCGGCTTGTCCACCTGCGCGTGAGTGTCAGTCACGAGCCGACCGCCTCTACCAGCCGGCGAAGGCTGGAATCAGACACTCGGACGTAACGCTGGGTGGTCTGTGGGGATGAGTGCCCAAGGAGCTGCTGCACGGCGAACACGTCCCGGTCTACGCCGTAGGCACGAGTAGCGAATCGGTGCCGAAGTGCGTGCATGCTCACGCCAACTGGAAGGAGCTGGGATACGAGGTGACCCATCCAGGCGGCAGAGAGGTGCCCTCGATCGCCGCCCGGGAAAGCCCAACCCTGGGGCGCCTCACGGAGGATGGTCGCGAGCGAGGGCGTCAGAGGTAGCTGGCGCACCTTTCGACCCTTCCCGTGCACGGTCAACGCCCACCCCTCGTGCGTCTGCACCAGGTCCCGCGAGTGGACCTGCACCGCCTCGCCGCGCCGCAGCCCCAGCTCGGCGCCGAGACGGAGAGCCAGCCTCTCCCGACTGTCTGCCTTGACGAGCGCAAGAGCATAGGCATCATCAAGCACGATCGCCGGCTGGGAAGCACCGCCGCGAACGACAGGAAGCCGCGAGGCGGGATCGGAGATTGTGCGCTCGGTGTCGACCGCCCAGCGATAGAAGGCCTTGAACGCATCCCGGTGCAGCTTTCGCGTTTCAGGTGCCCAGCGGTGCGCGCCCATCCAGTCCACCAAGTCATCGAGCGTGACAGCCCAGGGAGTCAGGCTCGGGTTCTCGCGAGCGAACCTGCGAACTGCGTTGGTGCGCGTCCGGATCGTCTCCTCAGTGCGACCGATCCCCCGCAAGTAGCTGCGGAAAGCGGCCAGCTCGGGGATCCATGCAGGGGGCGGCGGGAGTTCGGAATGTCTACTCGACGGTTCCGCGGACGGATCGACAGCAGTCCGGCCTGTCTTGTAGGACCAGTGAAAGAACGCGCGGAGGCTCGACCGTTTCGTGCGGATCGAGTTGTCCGCGTAACCGTCGATGCGCATCCGATCTAAGAAGGCGCGTATCTGTTCCCACTCCACCAGCTGCGGCGGAGTCGAGCAGGCCCGCGCGAACTCGCGAACATGCCGCTCTCGCTTCTCGATCGAGCCGGGGCTCATCTCCTTCGCGCGCTGCGCAAACGCGAACAGTTCCAGGGCGTCATTCCAACGCCGGTCGAGCTGCTCACTGGGGATCGTTTCGGTCATCTCGGGTTCTCCTGTCAAGGTCAAAAGTCGCAACTCACATGAGTGCGATAGCCGGCTAGAACGTCAGATTCGGTCAGGGGTAGGCGGCATGAGTCACAGACGTTCGCTGCGATCGTCGAGAGCAGGTAGGGAGTGCCCCTCCGCGAGTGCGCGAGTTTCTCGACCATCACGCCCGACGCTTTGAGAGCTGGAGTCAGCCGCGAGAGCTTGCCCGCGACTGCCTGCGCCGTCTTGGGCCAGTCCGCGGGTTGGCGCCCCTCTCCCGTGAGCTCTGCCAACAATTCGGCTGGCGTGCCCTCCCAGCGCCCACGGGCGTCAATTAGGTCTCGCACGGCCGTGGCGAAGGAATCCGCTTCGGTGACGTTCTGCGCAGCAGTGCGGGCCGCATCGAGATAGTCCGCCAGGGTCGTCCAACCAGTCACGACATCGAGCGCGGCGAGGACGCGGGCGAAGTCGGCCATTCGAGGCGTGTCGTCCAGAGTCACGGTCGGAAGAGCGTCAAGCACTTTCGCAAGCATCGACAGCAGCGCGCCGAGAGCACCGGGCCGAGCAGCGTCAACCTCGGCCATGATTTCCGATTCGGGGCGATACTTGCCGGCCAGCGGGTCCAGCGTGATCGGCAGCAAGCGATCGGCAACGTCGCCCTGCAGAGCACCGGGATCGATCGAGGTAATGACGATCGGGCTGCGGAACGTCAGGTAGGTGATCGTGTCATCGGAGTAGCGGGCACGACGGGCAAAGGATTCACCGGTGACAGCGCGGCACAGGGCATCCTGAAACCACGGCGCCAGACGTGACACGTTGTCGAGGCCGACCGCGTGACTGTTGTAGGCCTTCACTGCCCACCCTTCCGCGTCGGTGGGCGGCGAATCGACCCCGCCCGGCGACGGATCGATCATCGAGAGCACGATTCGGGCGGCGGTGGTCTTGGCCGTTCCTTGCTGCCCCGTGAGCGCGAGAATTGGGTGACCAATGTCCGGGATGAGTGCCGCTAGGAGCCAACCGACCACCAGCCGGAAGCCACTTTCGGAGACGTTGAGCAACGAACGGAGTCCGTCAAGCGAGCCGCTCGCGGCGGGCGCGGGAAGCGGGGACACCGATTCTGTTCGCCGGAAGAGCGCCGGCGATGAAGAGACCAGTCGCCAGCCGGTGCGGTCCACTTCCACTGCTCGTGCATCCGCGGTCCCTAGGTCCAGGTACACGCGGCCCTCATATCGGGCCACCCTGATCGCGACTGGCTCGGGAGCCGTTTCAAGGGCCTCCCCTGCGAGCACTGTCAGCATGTCCGATAGCGCACTGCCGCTCGCTGCGCGACGGTGAGTGCGGAAGTAGACAGCGGCCATCTGCTCTTTCACGCCGTCCCGCCGAAGCGGCAGTGCAATGCCGGGCCGGTCGTGTTCCACCGCGTAGGTCTTGCCGTCCTCTCCCCTGAACACTCGGTACCGCTCCTTCGCCAGCTCGACCAGCTCGGTCGCTTGGGACGGTCCCTTGCCGGAGCCATCGGGGCTCTTGCCCTTGCCGGAGCCATCAGCGCTCTTGGTCTTCACCGAACGCTCGGCCGCGGACGGCTCGACCGGAGGAACGTCGGGATAGCCGGCCGGGTCGAACACGTCGGGCACGTCGCTCGGATCGTTGGACGGGTAGCCCTCTGCTGCCCAGCCGTCGCTCACCACGGCGCACCGCCCGCCCATCCCGACCTAATCACGGCGGCAACCGGTACGGACCGCCGCGCTCCTCGCGCGGTGACCGCCCGACGGCGGCGGCCGCTCAGGATTATCGGCAGATGACGCATTCAGGTGACTCCTGTCGGGATGAGTGGCGATCAAGGTCGATCGCAGAAAAGTGCAGCTGGAAGTGATTGCATCTGGCGCTAGTACGAGGAGCCAGAGCAGCGCGGCAAGGATCAGAGCCGGGCCGGCGGGAACCTCATCCGGCGGCATCGTCATCACCTACTGATGCGATGCCGGCTAGCCCGATCAACGGAAGTCCCGGCGCGCTCGGTCGCGGTCGTCTCGTTCGGCGATGCGCCGGCGCGTCGCGTCGGGGTTGCTCGGGTCAGCGGCTCGCACCTCAGGTGGAAGGTTTCGCTGTCGCTCCTCGTTGATGCGGCGAACCTCAGCAGGATCGCGCCCCACGCGGCCGGCGTAGAGCGCGTCCGGCGCTCCCTTCCGCTGATCAATGCGCTCTGAGCTAGCGAAAGACGGTGGCTCACTCATGCTTCGCCACCCTCCGCGAGTCGCATCACACCGACCGCTTCGGACAGCGCAGAGACGAACTGGACCGCGACATCTCGCGGCATGCTGTCGCAACCGATATCGACCCAGAGGTCGGGCACTCCGATCGTCCACACGCCGTCACGAACGAAATCAGTTCGCTCTACCGCTACCTCGAACTGGTTTCCCTCGCAGGAAGCGCCAGAGTGCACGAGCGTCCGCGCGAACGTAACCGGGACCCCGCGCTTGTCTAGCCCGTCGAGGTCCACGAGCTGGCGTCGAAGCGCCAGCGGGTCGGCCGGGTCGGCCCAGTGCGGCGGCACATTCCGGCGGCGAGTGACCACCATGCCGAAGCCCCCGTCATGCGGATGCCACGCAGTCGGGGCGAAGCCAGCTGCTGCTATGACATCGGTCAGGATCGGCAGGACAGCTGCGCTCGACGGATCAAGGTTGTCCCCTGCGATCGTCATATCGGCAATCGTCAGAGGGTCACCATCACGAGCGCGGCGGGCTGCGATGTAGAGCTTCCACATGTCCTCGTTGTATTCGGTGCCAGTCATGCCGGCGCCGACGAAGAGCGCGAAAGCGGAGTAGAGCAGCCCGCTCATCGTCGGCCGCCCGTGCCCGCGCCCTGGTGCCCCGCTGCCACGCGCTGGTCCGGCCTGCGCCGACTATTCCCGGCTTGCCCCCGCTCACTACGGACGCTTTCAGCCGGGTGCTCGCGCTCGTGATCGACGCTGGATTCCTGCGCGGTCGCGTCGAGGAGCGCGAGCAGCGGCGCCCTCGGGATCAGGATGCGTCGACCGACACGCACACTCGGAATGTCACCAGCGCTGGCCGCTGCGCTGGCCGTTCGAGGATCGACGCCCAGGAGGCTCGCCACCTCCGCCAGAGTCAACGTCGCTCGGGTCAGCGAGCGGGCCTCTTCCATCGTCAGTCCCGTGATTGCCATGCTCTCTCTCTTTGTCGAATATTCGACACTACAACCGCATTGTGCGGATCTGTCGACATCGAGGAACCTACACGGGTGTCAGATATTCAGCAACCCGTGTACGTTGTGTCGTGTGACAGAGCCTGAGAGAACCCCGACAAGCTGGCCCCATCGCGTAGCCGGCCTCGTGGGGCGCCAAGTGAGGACCTACCGGGGGCAGCGCGGGCTGTCAGCACTCGCGCTTTCGCGTCGAACGGAGGCGCTGGGGCACGCCATCAAGCGCTCGGTGATCGCTGAGATGGAGACAGGCAAACGGACCACTGTTACGCTCGCCGACATCCTCGTGCTGGCAGCAGCGCTCGAAGTACCGCCGATGGCCCTCATCTTGCCGATCGGCCACACGAACGTGATCGAGATTCTGCCCAACGAGCACATCGGCCTAACCCGCGCGTTGGACTGGCTGGACGGCACCGACATGCTGGGCCGCTCATTTCAGCGCCCGTGGATTCAGGGTGATCAAGATGTGCGCTCGTCTGAGGAGAACTGGAGGAGCGCTGTCGCCCCGCTTGAGGCGCGCAACAATTTCAAGGAAGCCTTTAGCGACTGGGCGGCGTCCATGCACGAGAAAACGCGCACACCGCCCGAAAGCCCCGCATTCGCCTACGTCGTAGAGCTGGAGCGCCAGGCGCGAGGGCGAGCAAGAGAGTGGTTCAACGAATCGAAGAGGCTCGGGCTACCCGGTTCAGATGTTGTGATCGGTCTGTTCGATGACGACAGCGCGGAAAAGATGAACCGCATCGCAAGGGGTGACCAGAGTTGAAGCGCTCCTCCAGGCGTCGCGGAGTCGGCTCGATCACGAGCTACGAGACGAAGGCCGGCAAGCGGTATCGGTGGCAACTGAGGGTCCCCGTCGATGCCGAGCAGCCAGACGGGCCGACCAGGCTCGCCGGCGGAGCGGGCTTCGCCACCGTCGACGCCGCAGATGACGCGCTCCAGCTCGCGAGGCAGAAGCTGCGCGAGCACCGCACGATCATTCGAGGAGGGGCACCCACCGTCGAGCAGTACGCATCGGAATGGCTAGCCGGCCTGCGCCTGGCGAACTCGACCGTGGACGGATATCGGCGCATCATGCGCATCCACGTCGTGCCTGACCTCGGGAGCATACGACTCGACCAGCTCACCGCGACCAGGCTCGCAAGACACTACCGCGAGCTGCTCCAGTCGGGCCGGCGCGACAAGACCGGACGAGGAGAACCCCTCTCCGCGAACAGCGTGAACAAGATTCACGTAGCCCTCGGCGCAATGCTCGACGCCGCTCGCGACGACGGGCACCTCTCGGTCAATCCCGCACGAAAGACCCGCGTCGTCAAAGCTCCCACCGGCAAGCAGATTCGGGCCGAAAAGCCTGAGGTGAGCGCGTGGACTGCCGTCGAGCTGGCGGCCTTCCTGCGATGGAACAGACACGTCATGAACGATGAGTTCCACGCACTGTGGGTCTGCATCGCCAATACCGGGATGCGGCGGGGTGAAGCGATCGCCCTGCGCTGGGGAGACATCGACCTCGACGCTGGACGGATCAGCATCCGTCGCGCCTCAGATGTCACCTTGCGGAACGCTGCCAAGACAACGAAGACAGGTCAGGCGCGCGTCGTAGACATCGATGCCGCCACAGTCGACGTGCTGAAAAGCTGGAAGGCCACTCGCGGCCGGCTCGCCCTCGACCTCGCCCGCGCGAGCGCCTATGCCTTCGGCACTGTCGACAACGAGATTCCGAACGCCAACG
Organism: Rathayibacter sp. AY1C4; assembly: GCF_002932195.1. Lineage (NCBI taxonomy): Bacteria > Bacillati > Actinomycetota > Actinomycetes > Micrococcales > Microbacteriaceae > Rathayibacter > Rathayibacter sp. AY1C4. Next base: position 52,906 of record NZ_PSWE01000002.1, read on the forward strand.
CGATCGGGAAGCGCTGGTCGAACCGTGTCCGCGACGCTCGCTCCGCGCTCGGCCACGAGCAGCTCAAGCCGCTCACGCTAAAGGGCCTTCGGCACACACATGCAACGTTGCTGCTCGAACTCGGCGTGCACCCGAAGGTGGTCCAAGAGCGCCTCGGCCACAGCAACATCAGCACGACCATGAACATCTACAGCCACGTGACCCCGACGATGCAGCGGGATGCCGTAGAACGCCTCGCGATGCTGTTCTCGTAGCTACCACATACGCGCTTGTTGCACGGGCTGTTGCAGAGCCCCCGGAAAGCGAGAACGGCGCTTGATCAAATCCCTGATCAGGCGCCGTTTTCGTCTGTAGCGGGAGCGGGACTTGAACCCGCGACACCACGATTATGAGCCGTGTGCTCTAACCACCTGAGCTACCCCGCCGCGCGTTCTTCGCAGGCCTGGCCTGCGGGGAACGGAGCCCCCTGTGGGAATCGGACCCACTACCTCTTCCTTACCAAGGAAGTGCTCTACCAATGAGCTAAGGGGGCGCACCTGCGGGTCTGACAGCCCCTCTCGGGGCGTGCCCGCGATTTGGCACCGTTAGACGATAGCACCTCCGCGGAGCGTCGACGACCGCGGGGGACGCGCCCCCGCGGCTGCCCGTCTGCGGCTACGCCCGGCTCGCCTCGTCGAGCGCGGAGAGCTCCTCGGCGCTCAGCTCGAGGGAGGCCGAGGCGATCAGCGCCGGCAGCTGCTCCATCACTCGGGCGCTGGCGATCGGCGCGACCACTCCGGGCTGCGAGCGGAGCCACGCGAGCGCCACCGTCGCCACCTCGGCGCCGTGCGCCTCCGCCGCCGCGTCGAGCGCCGCCAGCACCCGGCGGCCGCGGCCGTCGAGGTAGCGGGAGGCGCCGTCGGCGCGCGGACCCTCGGGCGTCGATCCGTCGCGGTACTTGCCGGTCAGGAATCCCGACGCCAGGGCGGAGTAGGGGACGACGGCCAGCCCCGCCTCGCGGGCGAGGGGTAGCAGGTCGGCCTCGATCCCGCGCTCCACGAGGTTGTAGTGCGGCTGCAGCGCGACGGGCGCGTGCAGGCCCTCCTCGCCCGCGATGCGCAGCCACTCCGCGACGCGCTCGGCGCTGAAGTTCGACACTCCGATCGCGCGAACGAGGCCCTGGTCCACGAGCTCGGAGAACACGGCGGCGATGTCGGCCATCGGCACGGCCTCGTCGTCGAAGTGAGCGTAGTAGAGGTCGATCCGGTCGGTCGCGAGCCGCTCGAGGGAGGCGCGGGCGGCCGCGCGCACGGTGTCGGGCGCGAGGCCGGTGAACTGCGGGTGGCGGCCCGCCTTCGTCGCGATCACCACGTCGTCCCGGTCCCCCGAGCGCTGCGCGAGCCACTCGCCGATGATCGTCTCGGACTCGCCGCCCGTGTTGCCCGGGACCCAGGCGGAGTAGGCGTCGGCGGTGTCGATGAAGTCGCCGCCCGCGGCCGTGTAGCCGTCGAGGACGTCGAAGGAGGTCTGCCGCCCCGCGGTCCAGCCGAAGACGTTGCCGCCGAGCGAGAGCGGGAAGACGTCGATGCCGGAGTCGCCGAGCGGCGAGCGGGTGACGGAGGAGGATGCTGCGCTGTCGATGGTCATCCCCCGATTCAAGACCCGCTCCCCGCCGTGATCGATCCCCCTCCCGCGCATGCGCGGCAAGGACTCAGGCTCTCAGCGCCGCGGGTAGTCGGCGTAGGCGAAGCGCGTCGCGTCCGGCGCCCAGCCGGAGACGTTGATCGTCCCCTGCCCGCCGTGGAGGCGCTCCAGCACGCGGCCGGGCTCGAGCGTCGAGCGCCCGGGGAGGTCGAGCAGCCGCAGCTCGACGTCGACGTTCTCGGGGTGCCCGGCCGTCCCCTCCGGATAGGCGAGGTAGAGCAGGTGCGCGCCGTCGGGCGACTCGTGCGGGAACCAGTCGACCGTGTCCGACTCGACCAGGCGGGAGAGCGCGGAGCCGTCGAGGCCGATGCGGAACAGCTGCGCGCCTCCTCCGGCCCGCTCGGAGTTGAAGACGAGGGTGCGGCCGTCGGCCGAGACGTCGACGCCGTCGTCGGCCGCCTCGTCGTCGGTCAGGGCGGTGAGCGGGCCTCCCCCGGCCGGCATCGTGTAGACGTCGGTCCGCCACCGCCCGGAGGCGTCGCCGCCGCCGATCAGCGCGAGGGTCGCGCCGTCGGGCGAGACGCCGTGCAGGTAGTGCTTGAAGCGCGCGCCCTCGCGCTCGGCGGTCAGGCGGCGGGCGGGGGCGGAGCCGTCGAGCTCGACCGCGTAGAGGTGCCCGTCGCGCGCCGAGACGTAGGCGAGCCCGCCGGACGGGGCGAGCACGTGGTCGTTGTTGAGCTCGGCCGGCACCCCGTCGAGCGGGATCGGCTCGAGCACGGCCGCCCCCTCGAGCGGCAGCCGGAAGAGGCCGCCGTCGCCGTTCACGATCAGGGCGGAGCCGTCCGGAGTCCAGTTCGGCGCCTCCACGAGGACGGAGTCGGACTCGAAGACGGTCGTCGACTCCCCCGTCGCGAGGTCGTGGACGCGGAGTCGGCAGAGCTGGTCGGGGAGGAGCGAGCGGGCCATGCTCCCCACGGTAGGGCCCTGGCGGATCACGACGGGGCCGTCAAGCCTTCGCGCACTCAGGTTCCGCGGGAGGGCGCTCCGATATTCTTGACCGACTTATGCGCTGGGTACACCTTGGGAGGAACATGTGATGCTCCTCATCCTCGTGATCTCGTTCGCGATCGCCGTGGTGACCCCCTGGCTGGTGGACCGTTTCGGGCCGAAGACGTTCTACGCGCTCGCGCTGATCCCGGCCGCGAGCTTCGTCGCCACCGCGACCGCCCTGCCGACGATCCTCGACGGCGGCGAGATCCGCGAGTCCGTGCCGTGGATCCCCGCGCTCGACATCGCCCTCTCCTTCCGCCTGGACGCGCTCTCGATCGTCCTCGCCCTCGTGGTCAGCGGAGTCGGCGCCCTGGTCCTCGCCTACTGCGCGACGTACTTCAGCCGCGACGAGCCCTCGCTGGGCCGGTTCGCAGCGCTCCTGTCCGCGTTCGCCGGAGTGATGTACGGGCTGGTCACGGCCGACGACGTGATCATCCTCTTCGTCTTCTGGGAGGCGACGAGCGTCCTCTCCTACCTCCTCATCGGCCACTACAGCGGGCGCAAGGAGAGCCGGGGTGCCGGGCTCCAGGCGCTCCTGGTCACGACTCTCGGCGGGCTGGCGATGCTGGTCGGGATCATCGTCCTGATCGTGCAGGCCGGTACCACCAGCCTCTCCGGGATCGTCGCCGCCGCCCCCTCCGGCCCGATCGTGTCGACGGCCCTGGTGCTGGTGCTGCTCGGCGCGTTCTCGAAGTCGGCCCTGGTGCCGTTCCACTTCTGGCTGCCGGCCGCGATGGCCGCTCCCACGCCGGTCAGCGCCTACCTGCACGCCGCCGCGATGGTGAAGGCGGGCATCTACCTCGTCGCGCGCCTCGCGCCGGGCTTCGCCGACGACTCCGTCTGGCTGCCCGTGGTGGTGAGCGTCGGAGTCTGGACCATGCTCGTCGGCGGCTGGCGCTCGCTCCGGCAGTACGACCTCAAGCTCGTGCTGGCCTACGGCACCGTCAGCCAGCTCGGCTTCCTGACCGTCGCCGTCGGCTTCGGCTCGCGCGACGCCGCGCTGGCCGGACTGACCCTGCTCGTCGCCCACGCTCTCTTCAAGGCGCTGCTCTTCCTCACCGTCGGCATCGTCGACCACCGCGCCGGCACGCGCGACCTCCGCAAGCTCAGCGGCCTGGGACGGCAGGCGCCGGTGCTCGCGAGCGCCGCCCTCGTCGGCGTGCTGTCGATGGCGGGCATCCCGCCGCTGCTGGGCTTCGTCGCCAAGGAGGCCGTGTTCACGAGCCTGATCTCGGCGATCGAGCAGGGCTCGTTCTGGGCCTGGGTCGCGCTGGTCGGCCTCGTCCTCGGCTCGATCCTCACCGTGGCCTACTCCGCGCGCTTCTTCTGGGGCGCCTTCGCCCGGAAGAAGGGGCTCGAGGACACGCACCTGCACGCCGAGCCGTGGACCTTCACCGCCGCCCCGGTGCTGCTGGCCGCCGCCAGCGTGATCGGCGGGATCGCCGCCTCCGTGCTCGACCCGCTCGTCGCCGTCTACGCGGACACCCTCCCCTACGCCGCCCCGGACGCCGACCCGGAGCTCGCCGCCGCCGCGGAGGCCTCCGACCACGGCGGCTACCACCTCGCGCTCTGGCACGGCTTCGAGCCCGCGCTGGCACTCAGCGCCCTCGTGATCGCCGTCGGACTACTGCTCTTCGCCAAGCGCGTCGCCGTCGCGCGCGCGCAGTCGATGCTGCCCAACCGGATCGACTCGGCCGAGGGCTACTGGGCCACCGTCCGCTGGCTCGACCGCGTCGCCAGCACGGTCACCGAGTCCGTCCAGCGCGGCTCGCTCCCCCGCTACCTGACGGTGATCTTCGCGGTCTTCGTCCTCGGCGTCGGCGGTGCGGCCGCCCTCAACCGCACCTGGCCGGGCGATCTCGTCTTCTGGGACAGCCCGGGCCAGCTCGCGGTCGCGGCCGTGATGATCCTCGCGGCGGTGCTGTGCGCGATCGCCCGCAACCGCGTCGCCGCCGTGCTGCTGGCCGGCGCCACCGGCTACGGGATGGTGGCCCTCTTCGCCCTGCAGGGCGCACCGGACCTCGCCCTCACCCAGGCGCTGATCGAGACGGTGACCCTCGTGGTCTTCGTCCTGGTGCTGCGCCGCCTCCCGACCCGCATCGCCGCGAAGCACCAGCCGATGCGCAAGCGCCTGCGCGCCGTCATCGGCATCGCGGTCGGAGCGGTCATGGCCCTCGCCGCCACCATCGCCCTCGGCGCCCGGACCGCGACGCCGATCTCGGCCGAGCTGCCCCGCCTCGCCTACGAGGAGGGCAAGGGCCGCAACATCGTCAACGTCCTGCTCGTCGACATCCGCGCCTGGGACACGATGGGCGAGATCTCGGTCCTCGTCGTGGTCGCCACCGGCGTCGCGAGCCTGATCTTCCTCTCCAGCCGGGCCGGAGGCGCTCCCCGCCTCGAGTCGCAGAGCGCCGACGACCGCCGCGAGCGCGCGATGGACCTGACCACCTCCTCCGCCGACGCCGAGCGCGACGGCGACCGGGGCTCCTGGCTCGTCGCCGGGCGCACGCTCCGGCCGGAGAACCGCTCGATCGTGCTCGAGGTGCTGGTGCGCCTGCTCTTCCACCCCGCGATGATCGTGTCGGTCTACCTGCTCTTCACCGGACACAACACCCCGGGCGGAGGCTTCGCGGGCGGCCTGCTCGCCGGTCTCGCCCTCGTCGCGCGCTACCTCGCCGGCGGCCGCTTCGAGCTCGGCGAGGCCGCGCCGATCGACGCGGGCAAGGTCCTCGGACTCGGCCTCTTCTTCGCCGTCGGCACCGCCGTCTCCTCCCTCGCCTTCGGCCTCGAGGTCCTCGAGTCGAGCTGGCTCGACCTCGAGGTGCCGGTGCTGGGCGAGCTCCACCTGGGCACGTCCACCCTCTTCGACATCGGGGTGTACCTGATCGTGATCGGCCTCGCCCTCGACATCCTCCGCAGCCTCGGCGGCGAGGTCGACCGCCACGGCGAGGAGGCCGAGCAGGGCTCCCCCTCGGGCGACGGCGTCACGCACTCGACGGACAGCACCCCCGGCCCCGGCCAGGGCACGGTCGACGGGCTCGAGACCTCGCTCCCCACCGGCTCCACGGTCGTCGGCGGACCGGGCAGGGGGGACGGCGCATGAGCATCACCCTCGTCCTCGTCGTCGTGATGGCGGTGATGTACGCGGCGGGCGTCTACCAGATGCTCGAGCGCAGCCTCACCCGCATCCTGATCGGGTTCCTGCTCGTCGGGAACGCGACCAACATCCTCATCCTGCTGATGGCCGGCCGCTCGGGCATCGCGCCGTTCGTCACCGACGACGGGCGCTCCTACGAGCAGATCGCCGCCGAGATGGCCGACCCGCTGCCGCAGGCGCTGATCCTCACCGCGATCGTGATCACCTTCGGGGTGTCCGCCTTCCTCCTCGCGATGATCTACCGGCGCTGGCGCCTCGCCAACGCCGACCAGGTGGAGGACGACGAGACCGACGCCTCCGTCCGCGAGGACGCGGCGGGCATCTCGGCCCAGACCACCGCCGACGACCGGGCGCTCGACGTCCTGCTCGAGTCCAGCGACGAGGGCACCGCCGCCAAGCACGGGGAGAGCGACATGACCGACGACAGGAAGGAGGACCGATGAACGCCCTGATCCCGCTCGTCGTCACCCTCCCCCTCCTGGGAGCGGCCGTCGCGCTGATCCTCGGACGCCACCGGCGCGCGCAGATCACCGTGAACATCGTGACGCTCTCGAGCGTTCTGGTGATCTCCTCGGTGATGCTCGTGCTGGTACTCACCGGCGACGGAGGCGGCAGCGCCGTCTACGTGGGCGGCTGGGAGCCGCCGTGGGGCATCGTGCTGGTCGTCGATCCGCTCGCCGCGCTGATGCTCGTGATCACCTCGATCACCCTGCTGGGCGTCCTGCTGTTCTCGGTCGGCCAGGGCCTCGTCGACGGCAACCGCGAGACGCCGGTCACGATCTTCCACCCGACCTACCTGATCCTCTCGGCGGGCATCCTCAACGCCTTCGTCGCGGGCGACCTCTTCAACCTCTACGTCGGCTTCGAGATCCTGCTGGCCGCGAGCTACGTGCTGATCACCCTGGGCGGCACCGCGCCGCGGATCCGCGCCGGCACGACCTACGTGGTCGTCAGCCTGGTCTCGAGCGTGTTCTTCCTCTCGGCCATCGGCCTGCTCTACGGCGCCACCGGCACGGTCAACATGGCGCAGCTCTCGATCCGCATCGCCGAGCTCCCCGCCGACGTGCAGCTGGTGCTCCACGTGGTGCTGCTGCTCGGCTTCGGGATCAAGGCGGCCGTCTTCCCCCTGTCGTTCTGGCTCCCGGACTCGTACCCCACGGCTCCGGCGCCGGTCACCGCCGTCTTCGCCGGACTCCTCACCAAGGTCGGCGTGTACGCGCTGATCCGCACCGAGACCCTGCTCTTCCCCGGCGGGAGGCTGAGCGAGGTGCTGCTGGTGGTGGCGCTGCTGACGCTGATCGTCGGCATCCTCGGTGCGGTCGCGCAGGCCGACATCAAGCGGATGCTGTCCTTCACGCTGGTCTCGCACATCGGCTACATGGTCTTCGGGATCGCCGTGGGCACCCCGGCCGGCTACGCGGCCACGATCTTCTACGTCATCCACCACATCACGGTGCAGACGACGCTCTTCCTCGCGACCGGCCTGATCGAGCGCGTCGGCGGCACCACCTCGATCCTGCGCCTCGGCGGGCTGCTCAAGGCCTCGCCGCTGCTGGCGCTGCTCTACTTCATCCCCGCGATGAACCTCGGCGGGATCCCGCCGTTCACCGGCTTCCTCGGCAAGGTGGGGCTCTTCGTCGCCGGCACGGAGTCGGCCGTCGACCAGCCGTCGTGGCTGATCTGGGCCGTCATCGCCGCCGGGGCCGTGACCTCGCTCCTGACCCTCTACGCCGTCGCGCGCGTCTGGAACATGGTCTTCTGGCGCCGCCAGGAGGAGGTGCCCGGCTACGAGTCGCCCCTGATCGACCAGCTGCAGGAGGACCCCGACGACACGGGCAGCATCCGCACCCGCCACTCGCCGCCGATGATGGTGCTCGCCACCGCGGGGATGGTCGTCGTCGGCGTCGTGCTGACCGTCGGCGCCGGTCCCCTCTACGACGCGAGCGAGCGAGCGGCGAGCGCGGTCGCCGACCCCGCGACCTACATCGCGACCGTCTACCGCGACTCGTCCTTCGGAGAGGAGGGGCCGCGATGAGCCCCCGCCGCCGCGTCGACATCTGGAACCGCGTCGCGATGTTCGTGACCCTCGTCGGGATCTGGGTGCTGCTCTGGGACGACGTCTCGGTGCTGTCGATCGTCACCGGCTTCCTGGTCGCCCTGCTGATCACCCGGGTGTTCTACCTGCCGCCGGTCGAGTTCTCGAACCGCATCAACCCGTGGTTCGTGCTCCTCTTCCTCCTGCGCCTGCTGGCCGACATCGCGGTGGCCTCGGTGCGGGTGTCCTGGCAGATCCTGACCCTGCCCGTCCCGGTGCACAACGCCATCGTCGCCGTGCACCTGCGCAGCCGCTCCGAGGGGATGCTCGTCTGGACGACGGAGGCCGTCTCGCTCGTCCCCGGCTCCCTGGTGATCGACGTGGACCCGCAGCTGAACGTCCTCTACCTGCACGTGCTCGGCGTGACCCACGACGAGGGCGAGCGGATCGACGAGGTGCGCCGGACGGTCCTCCGGACGGAAGCGCGCATCGTCCGGGCCATCGGCTCCCGCGAGGACGTGCAGCGCGTGAATCGGCCGATCGAGGCCGGATCGGGGGTGGTCCGGTGATCGACTGGCTGATCTGGATCCTGGTGCCGGTCTTCGGCGCCGCCTGCCTGCTCGCGCTCGTGCGGATCCTCCGCGGTCCGTCCGTGCTCGACCGGGTCGTCGCGGCCGACGTGCTCGTCGCGACGATCATCTGCGGGATCGGCGCCGAGATGGCGGTCAACCACCACGCGCGGACCCTGCCCGTCGCGCTCGGGCTCGCGCTGTTCGCCGTCTTCGGATCGATCAGCGTCGCCAAGTTCATGGCCAACCGCGAGGAGGACTGACATGGACCTGTTCTTCGACGTGCTCACCGCTGTGCTGCTGCTGGTCGGCGCCCTGCTCTCGCTGCTGGCCGCGATCGGCTTGATGCGGTTCGACGACCTGCTCTCCCGGATGCACGCGGGCACGAAGCCGCAGGTGCTCGGACTGATCTGCGTGATGCTCGCGGTCGCCATCCGGAACCCCGGCTTCGCCGCCGCAGGGACCATCGTGCTGGTGATCGGCTTCCAGCTGCTGACCGTGCCCGTCTCGGCGCACATGGTCGGCCGGGCGGCCTACCGGGCCGAGGCCGTCTCTCCCGGGTACCTCGTCGCCGACGAGCTCGCGGAGGCGGTCACCCGCGCCGACGAGCAGGCCCGCGCGACCGGGCCCGAGACCGCGCACGCGTCCGAGGAGCGGGCGCGCACCTCCTCCGCGCCCCCGCCCGAGGACGAGGACGGCCCGGCCGCGACCGCCTAGGCGACGAGGACGAGCTGCACGGCGGAGGCGCCGGTCATGCTGCGCAGCGCGAATCCGCCGATCGCGAGGGTGACGGCGACCAGGCCGCCGACCAGCAGCACCAGCAGCGGCACCACCCACAGCAGCGCCCGTCGGCGTCGGGCTCGGGCCTCGTCCGGTGTCTCATCGATCACCCGTCGACTGTACGGGACGGCGGAGGGCGTGCCCCCGGCGCCCCCGGGGCGCCCGATAAACTCGACCCCATGACCCTGGACTCCGCTACCTCCGGCGCGCCCGAGAACTCCCCCGGCCCCGACTCCGAGGCCGAGCACCGCCGGGGAGCCGAGTGGTGGCGCACCGCCGTCATCTACCAGATCTACCCGCGCTCCTTCGCGGACGCGGACGGCGACGGCATCGGCGACCTGCCCGGCATCGCCTCGCGCCTCGAGAGCCTCGCCGAGCTCGGCGTCGACGCGATCTGGCTCTCGCCCTTCATGACCTCGCCGCAGAAGGACGCGGGCTACGACGTCGCCGACTACTGCGACGTCGATCCGCTCTTCGGCACCCTCGCCGACTTCGACGCGATGCTCGCCCGCGCTCACGCCCTGGGCATCCGGATCATCGTCGACCTCGTCCCCAACCACTCCTCCAGCGCCCACCGCTGGTTCCAGGAGGCGCTCGCCGCTCCCGCGGGCAGCGCCGAGCGGGCGCGCTACCTGTTCCGCGACGGCCGGGGCGAGTCGGGCGAGCTGCCCCCGAACAACTGGGAGTCTGTCTTCGGCGGCCCCGCGTGGACCCGCGTCATGGAGCCCGACGGCTCGGCCGGCCAGTGGTACCTGCACCTCTTCGACACCTCGCAGCCCGACTTCGACTGGACGAACGAGTGGGTGCACGAGCGCTTCCGGGAGGTCCTCCGCTTCTGGCTCGACCGCGGCGTCGACGGCTTCCGCGTCGACGTCGCGCACGGGATGATCAAGGCCGAGGGGCTGCCCGACTACACGCCGCCCGCCGACAGCGGGTCGATGGGCGGAGTCGCTCCCGCCGACGGCGAGGAGCCCGCCACCGCCCCCTACTGGGCGCAGGACGGCGTCCACGAGATCTACCGCGACTGGCACTCCCTGCTCGCCGAGTACCCGGACGACCGCGTGCTCTGCGCCGAGGCGTGGGTGCAGCCGCTCTCCAAGCTCGCCCGCTGGGTCCGCCCCGACGAGATGCACCAGGCCTTCAACTTCGCCTACCTCGAGACCCCGTGGAGCGCACCCGCCCTCCGCGACATCATCGACTCCTCCGTCGAGGCCTTCGCCGCCGTCGGCGCCCCGTCGACCTGGGTGCTGTCGAACCACGACGTCGTGCGCCACGCGAGCCGCCTGGCACTGACGTCCGACAACCCGCAGGGCTACGGCATCGGCCCGCGCACGCCGGGACTCCCCGACCCCGTCCTGGGGCTGCGCCGCGCTCGTGCCGCGACCGCCCTCATGCTCGCGCTCCCCGGCTCCGCCTACGTCTACCAGGGCGAGGAGCTCGGGCTCCCCGAGGCGATCGACCTGCCGGACTCGGCGCGTCAGGACCCGACCTGGTTCCGCACGGGCGGCGAGCGCTACGGCCGTGACGGCTGCCGGGTGCCGATCCCGTGGGAGGCGGACGCACCCGCGTACGGCTTCAGCGGCACCGGCGACTCCTGGCTGCCGCAGCCCGGCGACTGGGCGCCGCTCGCGCGCGACCGCCAGCGCGGTGTCGCGGGCTCGACGCTAGAGCTGTACCGGTCCCTGCTCGCGGTGCGCCGCGCCGAGGACCTGGGCTCCGGCGCCGTCGAATGGCTCGAGGGCTACCCGGAGGACGTCGTGGCGTTCCGCAACGGAGCCGTCACGGTGATCGCGAACCTCGGCGAGGCTCCGGTCGAGCTGCCCGTCGGCTCCGTGGTGCTGTCCTCGGAGGAGCTGCACGAGCCGGCGCTGCCCGCCGACACCACGGTCTGGCTGCGCGCGGAGTAGCGGGCCGCGGGGTCCGCCCGGCGGCGCCCGCGTCCCGCCGCCGGTTCAGCGCCCGGCGTTGGCCTTGAGCCAGAGGTAGGAGTCGACCTTCGTCACGCCGTCGAGGCGGATCTCGAAGTGCAGGTGAGGGCCGGTCGACATGCCGGTCGTGCCCACCAGGCCGAGGAGCTGACCGACCTTCACCGGGTCGCCCTCGGACACGGCCGCCGAGCCGTGCTGCATGTGCGCGTACACGCTCGAGACGAGCTGCCCGTCGATCTCGTGGTCGACGATCACGTGCACGCCGAGCGAGCCCTCGCCGTCGATGACCGTGCGCACGACGCCGTCGGCGATCGCCTGGATGGGCGAGCCGTCGCCCGGGTTGAAGTCGGTGCCGCCGTGGTTCACCGAGCAGCCCGCGCAGTTGCGGTAGCCGAAGCGGTCGCCCACCGGCACGCCGACGGCGAAGGGCCACTGGATGGACGCGTTCGGGTCGTTCGTGAAACCGGTGTCGGAGGTGCGGACGATGTCGGCGACGTTGGTCTGCGTCTTGCGCTCCTGCACGCCGAACCCGTCGCGGGCGACCGTCTCGGCGCTGACCTCGCCGGCGACGAACGACTGCGCGCCGCGGCGGGCGTCGGCGCCGAAGGGGGTCGAGAGGCTCTGCGCCTGCACGTCCTCCGCGGTCAGGAGCGATGTGGCCGGCAGAGAGGTCGCCGCCACGATGGCCGCGACGAAGGAGAGGGCGACGAGTCCGCCGACCCGGGCCCGGCGCACGGGCCGGAGCGGCGTCGCGCGCGGTGCGGGGACGGGGGCCGGGGTGCTGCGGATCGAGGCGACGCGGCGCTCCGCTTCGCGCAGCTGCTCCGCCGTCGGAGCCGCGAGGAGGTCGTCGGAGCCGCTCGCCAGCGAGACGTCGGAGGCGAGGGCCAGAGCGCGCTCGCGCTCGCGGAGCTCGCGACGGGAGAGGGGTGGAGTCGATTCGCCGGGGGTCGATGCAGGGGCAGCGGGGGCGGGCGAATCGGGGCTCACGAAATCGATGTCTTCCGTCGGGGGCAGGGGACGAGCGGGCCTCCAGGGAGAGGCACCGCTCGGCTCCGTGAGCGCAGCCTGTGCGAACATCACGAATTCATAAAGGATAACCACGGCCGGCGGGATCCGGCCAGAGGCCGCCGCACACAGGCGCGATCGGGGCACGACGCGCGGCGAGCCCCGGCGGGATCCTGCGCCGATCCGCCTCTCGGCGCACGGAATCCTTGTCGGCTCGGCCTGGGAGAGCGGTTACACCTCGTCCGCGCGCAAGCGGCGCAGCAGATCCTCCAGCTCGGCGAAGAGAGGATCCGGTGCCGCGATGAGCAGCCCGGAGCCGAAGGGTGCGCCGTCGAGTCCCGCGACCCGCGCACCCGCCTCCTCGGCGATGAGGGCGCCCGCAGCGAGGTCCCACGGGTTCAGGCCCCGCTCGTAGTACGCGTTCAGCTGCCCGGTGGCCACCGAGCACAGGTCGAGCGCCGCCGAGCCGATGCGGCGGATGTCGCGGACCGAGCCCAGGAGCTCCTGCACCACGGCGCCCTGGCGCATCCGGCGGCCCGCGTCGTAGCCGAAGCCGGTGCCCACCAGCGCGAGCGAGAGGGAGGAGGGAGCCGAGACCTGCAGCGCGACTCCGTCCCGCTCGGCTCCCCCGCCTCGGCTGGCCGTGGTCACCTCGCCCGTCGCTCCGTTCACGACCGCGCCGGCGAGCGCGGTCCAGGTCGCGGGATCCGGCTCCCCCTCCACCACAGCGATGCTGACCGCGTAGGAGGGGATGCCGTAGAGGTAGTTGACGGTCCCGTCGATCGGATCGACGACCCAGGTCAGCCCGCTCGTGCCGCCCCCCGACCCCGACTCCTCGCCGAGGAAGCCGTCGTCCGGACGCGCCTCGGCCAGGCGCCGGCGGATCAGCTCCTCGACCTCCCGGTCCGCGGCCGTCACCACGTCCTCCGGAGACGACTTCGACGCGGCGATCTCGACACCGTCCTCCCGCCGCTGGCGGGCGAGGTGCGCCGCCTCGACGGCGATCGAGCGGGCGATGGCGAGGAGGGGGGCGTTGTCGCTCATGGTCCCAGCCTAGGGATCGGGCCCATCATGGGGGGATGAGCACCCCTATCGCCCTCACCGGAGCCACCGGAGCCGTGGGCGGTCGCGTCGCGCGCGAGCTCGCCGACGCCGGTCACGCCCTCCGCCTGCTGGTCCGCGACCCGTCCCGCGCGCCCGAGCTCACCGGGGCCGAGGTGGTGCGCTCCTCCTTCGCCGACGCGGGCGACTCGCTCGAGGGCGTGCGCCTCCTCCTGATGGTCTCCGCCTCCGAGAACGAGGAGCGCCGCGCCGAGCACCTCGCGTTCGTCGGTGCAGCCGCCGCCGCGGGTGTCGAGCACGTCGTCTACACCTCCTTCGCCGGAGCCGCACCCGACGCGGTCTTCACCCTCGCCCGAGACCACGCGGCCACCGAGGACGCGATCCGCCGCTCGGGCATGGGCTGGACGTTACTCCGCGACAACCTCTACCTCGACTTCCTGCCCGCGATGCTCGGCGAGGACGGCGCGATCCGCGGACCCGCGGGAACGGGCCGGGCCGCCGTCGTCGCGCGCGAGGATGTGGCCCGCTCGGCCGCGGCTGTCCTCCGCTCCCCCTCCGAGCACCGCGGAGCCGCCTACGAGCTGACCGGGCCCGAGGCCCTCACCCTCGACGAGGTCGCGGCGACCCTGACGGCGGCGGGCCGCCCCGCCGTGTACGTCGACGAGACCCTCGAGGAGGCGTACGCGTCACGCCGCCGCTGGAACGCACCGGGCTGGCAGCTGGACGCCTGGGTCAGCACCTACTCCGCGATCGCCGCCGGACAGCTGGAGCACGTCTCGTCCGACGTCGAGCGGCTGACCGGACGGCCGCCGCTCTCCCTCGCAGCGTTCCTGGAGCAGGAGGCGCGGGGCTGAGGCGACGGGGCGGGCCGGAAAGGCGCTCCCCCGGAAAGGCGCTCCGCCGGAAGGGCGATCCCCCGACATGCGGAACGCCCCGCGCATCTCGTGATGCCGGGGCGTCTGCTGGGTGTTCCTGCTCGGTGGCGAGTGAGGGATTCGAACCCCCGAAGGCTACGCCGTCTGATTTACAGTCAGATCCCTTTGGCCGCTAGGGTAACTCGCCGTGGCGCACCCGACCACGTGTTCACAACCGGAGGCGCTCAGCAAGGATACCCACGCGACCGGCGGATCGGAAATCGGTGCCGCGAGGCCTCAGTCCGCCTCCGCCGCGTAGCGGGACGCCGCCTCCGCGACCTTCCCCGCGTAGCTCCCGGCCGGGTTGTAGGCCGCGATCGCCGCCCGCCATCCCGACTCCGTCGAGAGGTCGCCGCCGGCGTCGCAGAGGTACCGGGCGGCGGTCACCGCCTGCTGGTCCACGTTCTGCGGATCCCATCCGCTCGACGCCCACGCCATCCACGTCGCCGGGATGATCTGCAGCGGACCCATCGCCCGGTCGACCTCGGCGTCGCCGTCCAGAGCCCCGCCGTCGTTGTCGGGGACCCGGTCGAAGCGCGTTCCGTCCAGGCGCGGACCGTAGATCGGCTCCGTCGGCCGCCCGTCCTCGCCCAGCTCGCCGCCGTCGATCGTGCCGTGCCTGCTCTCGACGTAGCCGATGCCGGCCAGGGTCGCCCAGTCCAACCGGCAGTCGGGGTCGACCGACGCCGTGAGGAGGGCCGTGCCCGCGTAGGCGGTGAGCGCACGCAGCGGGATGCCGCTCCCCTCGGACGCCGTGCCCAGCCACGCCTCGTCGGCGAGCAGTCGCACCGGCGTCGCCGCGGCCTGCTCGGGATCCTCCAGCACGACGGGGTCGGCCGCGACGGGAGCGGTCGCCGCGGGAGGGACTGTGGACAGGCCCTCCTCGACCGTCAGCGCGGGCGGCCGCTGGCCGCAGCCGGCCAGGAGGAGGCCGGCGAGCGGGACGAGGACGAGAACGGGGAGGCGGCGCACCCCTCAGAGGTACCAGCCGCGCCTGGGGCCGGGCTCCGCCACGCCTGAAAGCTAAACTCGGAGCCATGGCAGATTCAACGTTCGACGTCGTCAGCAAGATCGACAAGATGGAGGCGGACAACGCCCTGAACCAGGCCCACAAGGAGGTCGAGCAGCGCTACGACTTCAAGAACGTCGGCGCCTCGATCGCCTGGAGCGGCGAGAAGATCCTGATCAAGGCCAACACCGAGGAGCGGGCGAACGCCATCCTCGACGTCTTCCAGTCGAAGCTGATCAAGCGCGGCATCAGCCTCAAGAGCCTCGACGCGGGCGAGCCCTTCGCGTCCGGCAAGGAGTACCGGATCGAGGCCACCCTCAAGGAGGGCATCGACCAGGAGCACGCGAAGAAGATCAACAAGCTCATCCGCGACGAGGCGCCGAAGTCGGTCAAGTCGCAGATCCAGGGCGACGAGCTCCGCGTCTCCTCGAAGAGCCGCGACGACCTCCAGGCGACCATGGCGCTCCTGCGCGGGGCCGACCTCGAGCTCGACCTCCAGTTCGTCAACTTCCGCTGAGGAATGACGCACACGGGAGCACGCGCGTGACCGCCGGAATCGACGAGCCCGACCGGCGGGGCCGCACCGGACTCGACAGGGACGGGCTCGACCTCGTCGGGAACCCCGACGTGGTCGTGAAGGAGGTCACCCTCCTCTCGAGCGACTGGTACGTCCTCCGCACCACCCGCTTCGACTACCGGCACCGCGACGGCAGCTGGACGAGCGAGCAGCGCGAGACCTACGACCGGGGTAACGGCGCGGCGGTCCTGCTCTACGACGCCGACGCGCGCACCGTCGTCCTGATCCGGCAGTTCCGCTACCCCGCGTACGTGAACGGCGACCTCGACGGGATGCTCCTCGAAGTGCCCGCCGGTCTCCTGGACGAGGACGGGCCCGAGGAGGGCGCCCGCCGCGAGGCGTCCGAGGAGACCGGACTCGAGGTCGGCCGGCTCGAGCACGTGTTCGACGCGTTCATGAGCCCCGGCTCGGTCACCGAGAAGCTGCACTTCTACGCCGGGCGCTACCGCGCGGGGACCCGCAGCGGAGCGTTCGCGGGACTCGCCGACGAGGGCGAGGACATCGAGGTCCTCGAGCTCTCGTTCGACGAGGCGCTGACCCAAATCGGCGTGCAGATCGTCGACGCGAAGACGATCATGCTCCTGCAGTGGGCGGCCCTGTCCGGCCCGTTCTCGCGCTGACCCGCGGACGTCGCGGCTCCGTGCGCCTCAGCGCGCGTACTCGGCGAGGGCGCGTCCGGTCAGCGTGTCCGCCGCCGCGAGCCCGGCCGGAGTCCCCTCGAAGACGATCGTCCCTCCGTCGTGCCCGGCTCCGGGCCCCACGTCGATGATCCAGTCCGCGTGCGCCATCAGGGCGCGGTGGTGCTCGATCACCACGACCGAGTTCCCGGAGTCGACCAGCCGGTCGAGCAGTCCGAGCAGTGTGTCGACGTCCGCGAGGTGCAGGCCCGTGGTCGGCTCGTCGAGCAGGTAGACGGATCCGGACGAGGCCATGTTGATCGCGAGCTTGAGGCGCTGGCGCTCGCCCCCGGACAGCGTGTTCAACGGCTGTCCGAGCGTGAGGTAGCCGAGACCGACGTCGACGAGACGGGCGAGCACCGTGTGCGCCGGTCCGCTCGCGAAGAACTCCGCGGCGTCGACGATCGGCATCGAGAGCACCTCGTGGATGTTCCTCCCGCGGAGGCGGTACTCGAGCACCTCAGCGGTGAACCGCTTGCCGTCGCACTCCTCGCAGACCGACGAGACCGTCGCGGCGGGGCCCAGCTCGGTGAAGATCATCCCGGCCCCCTTGCAGACGGGGCAGGCGCCTGCCGAGTTCGCGCTGAAGAGCGCCGGTCTCACACCGTTCGCCTTCGCGAAGGCCGCCCGGATCGCGTCGAGGACCCCGGTGTAGGTCGCCGGATTGCTGCGCCGCGAGCCGCGGATCGGCGACTGGTCGGCCACCACCACGCCGGGCCGACCCGCGAGCGAGCCGTGCAGGAGCGACGACTTCCCCGACCCTGCGACTCCGGTGACGACGGTCAGCACGCCCAGCGGGACGTCCACGTCGACGCCGCGGAGGTTGTGCGTGGAGGCCCCGCGGATCTCCACCGCCCCGGTCGGACGGCGCACGGCCTCCTTCAGCGGGACGCGGTGACCGAGATGACGGCCCGTCAGGGTGTCGGACGTGCGCAGCTGCGCCACCGTCCCCTCGAACCGCAGCTCGCCGCCGTGCGCACCGGCCCTCGGACCGAGGTCGACCACGTGATCGGCGATCTCGATGATCTCCGGCTTGTGCTCGACCACCAGGACGGTGTTGCCCTTGTCCCGCAGGCGGCGCAGCAGCTCGATCATCCGCGAGACGTCGTGCGGATGCAGACCCGCCGTCGGCTCGTCGAAGACGTACGTGACGTCCGTGAGGCTCGATCCCAGATGCCGCACCATCTTGACCCGCTGCGCCTCACCGCCCGAGAGGGTGCCCGACTCCCGATCGAGCGACAGGTAGCCCAGCCCGACCTGGACGAGGGCGTCGAGCGTCCCGAGGAGGGTCTCGACGATAGGAGCGACGGACGGCGCCTGCAGCCCGCGGAGCCACGCGGCGAGGTCGGTCGCCTGCAGCGCGGCGCACTCGGCGATGTTCCGGCCCCCGATGCGCGACTCCAGTGCCGCGCGGGTGAGCCGGCCGCCTCCGCACTCGGGACAGGCGGCGAAGGTGGCCACCCGCTCGGCGAAGGCGCGGATGTGCGGCTGCGCCGCCTCCTTCGCCAGGTAGAGGCGGGTGACCTTCAGCAGGAGGCCCTCGTAGGTCATCGTCATCCCGGCGATGGCCATCTTCGTGGCCGGACGGTGGAGGAACGCGTCCATCTGCTCGGGCGTGAAGTCGGCGATCGGCACATCGGCCGGATAGAGGCCCGACTCGGCGAGGCCCTTCCAGTACCAGCCGCCGACGACGAAGTTGGGGATCGCGTCGAGAGCGCCGCCCTCGAGCGACTTCGAGCGGTCGATCAGCGCGTCGAGGTCGATGCTCGACACCCGGCCCGTCCCCTCGCACCGCGGGCACATCCCCTCCGGCAGGTTGAAGGAGAACGCACCGCTCGTGCCCGCGTGCGGATCGCCGATCCGGCTGAAGAGGATCCGCAGCATCGTGTACGCGTCGGTCGCCGTGCCGACCGTGGACCGGCCGTTCGACCCCATCCGCTCCTGGTCGACGACGATCGTGGCCGACAGTCCGTCGAGCGACTCCACGTCCGGGCGGGCCGGCGACCCCATGAACTGCTGCACGAAGGCGGAGTAGGTCTCGTTGATGAGGCGCTGGGACTCGGCCGCGATGGTGCCGAAGACGAGCGACGACTTGCCGGAGCCCGAGACCCCGGTGAACACGGTGATCCTCCGCTTCGGGATGTCGACGTCGATCCCCCGGAGGTTGTTCTGGCGCGCACCGCGCACCCGGATGACGTCGTGGGGCGAGGCCGTGGTCATGCTGTCTCCGTCCAGAGCGGTGCCCGAATCCTAGAGGAGGTGCGCGGCGTCCGCGCCGGAACGACGAACGGCCCCCCGGAGTGCACCGGAGGGCCGTTCGGAGAGCACGCGTCAGAGCGCGACCGGCTCCGCCCGCGAGATCGCGATCATGTCCTCGCGAGGAACGACCTTCACGCGCGCACGGCCCTCGGGCTCGCCGAGCGCCATCTCGTGCTCGTCCAGCCGGTGCCAGCCGTCGAGATCCGTGTAGGCGATCTCCCGCTCCTCGAGCAGGGCGACCACGGCCGCCTCCTCGGGGTGCTCGGGCGTCCACCAGGACGCCTGGTCGTTGAGCACGTGCGCGACGGTCTCCATGGCGTCGGACTTGGTGTGCCCGATGAGGCCCACCGGTCCGCGCTTGATCCAGCCGGTCGCGTACACGCCGTGGACCTGCTGGTCCTCGTCGTCCAGGACCTGGCCCTCGCGGTTCGGGATCACGCCGCGCATCTCGTCGAACGGGAGGCCGTCGAGCGGCGAGCCGAAGTAGCCGACCGCGCGGTACACGGCCTGGACCGGGACCTCGCGGATCTCACCCGTGCCGCGCACTCCGCCCTCGCCGTCCGGCTCGGTGCGCTCGTACCGGATCGCGCCGACCCGACCGGATCCGTCGTCCACGAACTCGAGCGGCTTCGCCCAGAAGTGCAGGTGGAGACGACGCGAGGCGCTCCCGACCTCGCGGGTGCGCCACTGGTTGAGCACCCGGTTGATGACCATGACCTGCTTGTTGGTCGCGATGGCGGCCTCCGAAGCGGGATCGAGGTCGAAGTCCTCGTCGGCGACGATCATGTCGACGTCGCGCAGCTCGCCCAGCTCGCGCAGCTCCAGCGGCGTGAACTTCACCTGAGCGGGACCGCGGCGCCCGAAGACGTGCACGTCGGTGACAGGAGACGCCTTCAGCCCCTCGTAGACGTTCGGCGGGACCTCGGTGGGCAGGAGGTCCTCGGCGTGCTTCGCCAGCATCCGCGAGACGTCGAGCGCCACGTTGCCGTTGCCGATGACGGCGACGGAGGACGCCTCCAGCGGCCAGGTGCGCGACACGTCGGGGTGGCCGTCGAACCAGCTGACGAAGTCGGCCGCACCGTAGGAGCCCTGGAGCTCGACACCCGGGACGTCGAGCGGAGCGTCGCGGACGGCGCCGGTCGCGAAGATCACGGCGTGGTAGTGCCGCTTGAGATCCTCGAGCGTGATGTCGGTCCCGAAGTGCACGTTGCCGAAGATGCGGATGTCGCCCCGGTCGAGCACCTCCCGCAGCGCGGTGATGATCCCCTTGATGCGCGGGTGATCGGGCGCGACGCCGTAGCGGACCAGGCCGTAGGGCGCGGGCAGGTGCTCGAACAGATCGATCGAGACGTCGTACTTCTTCTCGGCCTTGATCATGAGGTCGGCGGCGTAGATGCCCGCGGGACCCGCGCCGACGATGGCCAGCCTGAGCTTGGTCATTGCGTTCCTCCTGCCGGGGCGCCGCAGCGCACAACCGGTCTCATTCCTGCGGCGCAGGGCGCGCCGCGACGATCGGGGTCAGCCGTTGCGCTCGACGACGGTGTCGGCGAAGCGCGTCAGCGCCTTGCGGACGGAGCCGTCGGGCAGCGGAGCGAGGGCGGCGACGGCCTCGTCGGCCCACCGGTGGGCCTCGGCGAGGGTCTGCGCGGTGACGTCGTGATCGCGCAGCTGAGCGATGGCGTCCGAGATGTCGGCCCTCTGCTCCTCCGTGTGCGCGATGGCGTCGTTCGAGCGGCTCACATAGCTCTCGATGCGGGCGAGGAGAGCCGCGGCGTCCCTGTCCGAGGAGGCGCGCTCGCGCAGGCGCAGGATCGGCAGCGTCGACACGCCGGCGCGGATGTCCGTGCCGGGGTTCTTGCCGGTCTCCTCCGGCTGGGGAGAGAGGTCGATGACGTCGTCGACGATCTGGAACGCGACGCCGATCTTCTCGCCGAAGACGCGCATGGCCTCCTCGTACTCCTCCGGAGCCTCCGAGAACGCGACTCCCGTGCGGCCCGCCGCGGCGATCAGGGACCCGGTCTTGTCGGCCAGGACGGACAGGTAGTGCTCGACCGGGTCCTCGCCGTCGGTCGGGCCGACCGTCTCGTGCAGCTGCCCGAGGACGAGCCGCTCGAACGTGTCGGCCTGGAGCCGGATCGCCTTGTCGCCGAGCTCGACCATCAGCTGGTTCGCGCGGGCGAAGAGCAGATCGCCCGTCAGGATGGCCACGTTGTTGCCCCACACGGTCTGCGCCGACGGGACGCCGCGGCGCTTCTCCGCCTCGTCCATGACGTCGTCGTGGTAGAGCGATGCGAGATGCGTGATCTCGATCGCCTGCGCACCGAGCAGGACCTGCGGCGTGTTGCCGCGGCCCAGCGACGCGGCCAGGAGGGTGAGCATCGGGCGCACGCGCTTGCCGCCCGCCTCGAGGAGGTACCGGGTGGAGACGTCGGCCACAGCGTCCGCGAAGGACAGCTGCCGGACGAGACCCTCCTCGACCTGCTCCAGACCCGCGTCGATCGTGCGGGCGAGAGCCCGGTCCGACGAGGAGGAGAAGATGCGCTCGGAGAGGCCGAGCTGCGCCGTCAGAGACGGGCTGCGACGGGCGACGGGCGCAGTGGCGTTCACAGGGAAACCCTAACGTCTCGGCCTGTGCGGACCCCGGTCGTCATCGGGTCGCCGCGATCGGCTTGACGCCGCGGTGCAGCGCCACGATGCCAGCGGTCAGATCGCGGTAGGCCACGCGCTCGAAGCCCGCCGCGCGGAGCCAGGCGGCGACGACGCTCTGCTCCGGCCAGGCCCGGATGGAATCGCCGAGATAGTCGTACGCAGGATTGTTCGACGACGCGAGGCGCACGACGGCGGGCATGACCGTCGACAGGTAGAAGTCGTACGCGGCGGCCAGCGGAGCGATCGGCGGAGTCGAGAACTCGCAGATCACGACCCGGCCGCCGGGCTTCAGCACACGCAGGAACTCGGCGAGCGCCGTCCTCGGCTCGGCCACGTTGCGCAGACCGAACGAGATGGTCACGGCGTCGAACGACTCGTCCTCGAACGGGAGGTCCATCGCGTCGGCCTGGACGAACTCGATCCGGTCGTTGCCCGCCTGACGGCGACGGCCGACGGCGATCATCCCCGGGGAGAAGTCGGCTGCGACGACCTGGGCGCCCGACCGCGCCAGCGACGCGCTCGACGTTCCGGTGCCGGCCGCGATGTCGAGAATGCGCTCACCGGGAGCAGGGTTGACGGCGCGAGTCGTCGCGATCCGCCAGAGCCGGTCGTTCCCCACCGAGAGGAGTCCGTTCACCAGGTCGTAGGCGGGAGCCACGGTGTCGAACATCGAGGCGACCTCGTCGGGCCGTTTGGTGAGGTCTGCCTTCGTCACGATCCGCAAGTCTACGGCGAGACGAGGGACGGCGGCTGTGCATCCGCCGTCCCGCGCCCGGTCGGCGCGCTCCCCCCTGGGGAAGCGCCGGGACCGCCCCGCTCCGCCTCGCGCGGCGGCCCCGGACCGGATCACGGTAGCAACGGAGCCCTGCGCCCCGAGCCCCGCGGCATGGGACGTCCCATCCTCTGGCGCGGGCGTACCCTGCTGAGGTGACGCTCATCGGCGCTGGAACCCCCCTGCTGCGTGCGGAGACGACTCCACTGGACTCTCCGCCGTCGCTCCTCTCCCACTCCGACCCGAGGCGGCCCCTCCTCTGGCAGCGCGACGGCGCCGGGCTCAGCGGACGCGGGGAGGCCCTGCGCCTCGAGTTCTCGGGCCCGGAACGGCTGCGGGAGGCGGCGGCGGCCTGGCGGCGGCTCTGCGACGCGGCGACGGTGGAGGACCGGGTCGGACTGCCCGGGACGGGGCTGGTCGCGTTCGGGACCTTCGCTTTCTCGAGCCGATCCGAGGCGACGAGCGTGCTGATCGTGCCGCGCACCGTGATCGGGACGCGCGACGGCCGGTCATGGCTGACGCGGATCACGATCGGCGAGGCGGAGAGACCGTATACGCCGAGCGAGGAGCCGCTGGGGGCGGAGTACCACGTGCCGCTCTCGCCGGGTGCGCTGCCGCCGGACGGGTACCGCGCGGCGGTCGCTGCCGCGGTGGAGACGATCCGGGCGGGTGAGCTGTCCAAGGTCGTGATCGCGCGCGATCTGCAGGGGCGGCTCCCGCCGGGGGCGGACCTGCGTCGGATGCTGGGTGCGCTCACCGAGCGGTACCCGGACTGCTGGGGCTTCGCCGTGGACGGATTCCTCGGCGCCAGTCCGGAGACGCTGGTCGCGGTCGATCGGGGCGAGATCTCGGCGAGGGTGTTGGCCGGCACGGCCGCACGAGGCGAGGATCCCCTCGCCGACGCGGACGTGGAGGCCGCTCTGCTCGAGAGTCCGAAGGACCGCTCGGAGCACGCTTTCGCTCTCGCCAGTCTGGTCCGGGAACTCGAGCCCCACACACGGGAGCTGACGGCGGGCGCCGCCCCGTTCACGCTCCGCCTGCCGAATCTCTGGCACCTCGCGACGGACGTGCGAGGAATTCTGGACGACTCCTCCAGCGCGCTCGATCTCGTCGATGCTCTTCACCCGACCGCCGCAGTGGCCGGCACTCCGACCGCCGACGCCCTTGCGCTCATCGAGCACCTGGAGCCCTTCGACCGCGGTCGGTACGCAGGACCCGTCGGCTGGATCGACGGCAACGGCGACGGCGAGTGGGCCGTCGGACTCCGCAGCGCCGAGGTCACGGCCGAGGGCGCGGTCACGGCCTGGGCGGGCGCCGGCATCGTGGCCGACAGCGTTCCCGAGTCCGAGCTCGCCGAGACCCGCATGAAGTTCCGCCCGATCACCGACGCGCTGGCCTGACGCACGTCGGGAGTCGCTGAAGCCGTCGGCTACCCCGCCGGGTCCCCGTCGAGCCGGGGAGCACCCGGCCGTTGTCCTGCGCCCACCGGCGGACGCCCGGGCAGTGCCGGCGGCCGGGTCGTCACGCGACGGCCGGTCGGTGTGGTCCAGTCCGCTGTGCCGTCCGGATGGAGCAGATACGTCCAGCGGTCGCCGTGGCGCACGTGGTGGTGGGCGACGCACAGGGAGGCGAGGTTGTCGGGAGTCGTCTCTCCCCCGTTCCGCCATTCGACGCTGTGGTCGGTCTCCGTCGAGGACGCCGGCCGGGTGCAGCCCGGGAAGCGGCAGGTCTGGTCGCGGAGGCGGACCAGCAGCCTCATCCTCGGCGGCGGGAGGCGGTGGCGGCGCCCGACGGAGACGACCGCGCCGGTCTCCTCGTCGATCAGCACGGGAGTGAAGGCGGCGGCGTCGTCGATGAGCGCTCGCACCGCCTCGGCGGGGATCGGCCCGTAGCCGTCGAGCTCGGCGGCCGCCTCGTCGTCACCTGCGGCGGTGCTCGCCGCCACGGTGACTCTCACCTCGGCCCGCGGCCCGGTCGAGGGCGCCGCGGCTCCCTCCGGAGTGGTCCACGCCACGTCCCCGTGGCAGAGCAGGTCGGCCCACGCGTCGGCGCGGAGCTGCGCCAGCGTCCGCAGATCGCGGTCCCCTTCGGCGCCGTTTCGCAGATCCCTCGCGATGCGGTCGAGCCGGGCGAGCGCTCCGACGGCCTCGGGCGCGGGGACGTGCGCGCACACCGTCGCCATGCCGTCGATCCCGGCTGTCATCCACACCCGGCGGTCCTCGCGGGCGCGAGCGTGCCGCTCGGCGAGGGGCTCGTCGTGCAGCTCCTCCCGCACCCGCGCGAGGGCGTGGCGCAGCTGCCCCGGGGTCAGCGTCTCCGCGAGGTCGACGGCCCGGTCGTCGTAGGCCGCGCGCGCCGCTGCCGGGAGGGTCGCCGCGACGGAGCAGACGAGCTGGCCGGCCTCCCAGCGCATCCTGGCGTCGGCGAGCGCGGAGCGGGTCCGCGGCAGCTCCTCCATCAGGAGCGAGGCGTGCAGCAGCTCCCTGGCGGCGGTGCGCTCGGAGACCCCGAGGGCGACGGCGAACTCCGCTCGGATCGACCGTTCGACGAGGTCCGTCGCATCCTTGCTGTCCGTCGAGGAGCCTCGGGCGAACGCGTCGGGACAGGTCAGCGCCGCGCGGTGTCCCGCGTGCAGCGCCTCCGCCGCGGTCAGGAGCACCGGGGAGGCGCTCCTCGCGAGCGCCGCCGCCCGGTCGCCGAGGGCGAGGACCTCTCCTCGCACCGTCTCCGCATCAGCCATGCCTCCAGCGAAGCAGCAGCAGACGAGCTGCGGAGCTCGAACGAGGCGTCCCCGGGAGAACAGCGTCCGACGACGACCTGTGGAGGACCGACCGACCGGACCCGTGCGGACTCAGCGCTCGAGCCGGATCTCCACGATGCCCGGCCCGTCACCCGGCGAGGTCAGCGCCTGCTCCAGCTCGCCGCGCGTCGCCGCACGACGGTGGCCCCACCCGTAGCCGCGCGCGAGAGCCTCCAGATCGGCGTTCTGCGGGGTGAACTGCACGCGGTCGAACGCATCAGGATGCGAGCTCGACGCGACCTCGAGTCCGTCGAAGATCGTGCCGCCCCCGTCGTTCACGACGACGAGCTGCACGCGCGGGCGTCGCTCTCCGGGCGGGAGGAGGAGGCCGCCGGCCTCGTGGAGCAGAGTGAGATCGCCGAGGACCGCCCGGGTGACTCCGCCGGCTCCCTGCTCGGTCGCCTGCGAAGCCACCGCGATCCCGAGAGCCGTCGAGATCGTGCCGTCGATGCCGGCGAGGCCGCGGTTCGCCAGGACGGATATCCGCTTGCCCGGCAGGGTCCCGTCGGCGACGCGGATCAGCCGCGACGCTCCGAACAGCAGCCGGTCGTGCGGCCAGGTGACCTTCCAGACCGCGGCGACGACGAAGTCGCGGGTGAGCGGTGCCCTGATCGCGGCGAGGGCGTTGCGCGCGTAGCCGCGGCGGTCCTCGACCGACATCGACCCCGCGTCGGGGACCTCGTCCAGCTCGTCGGGGTCGACCGTCAGGGCGCGGCTCGCGGACACCCAGGATCCGGCCCAGGCGCGCTCGCCGCGCTCAGGACGCGGCGACCCCTCGGGGCGGACCACGTCGACGCCTCCGACGCGGCGGGCGCGCCGGCCGGGGTTGTAGAACTGATCGCGCACGGCGTCCACGACGATCACCTCGACGTCCTCGCGGCGCAGCAGTTCGGGGACCTCGCGGGAGAGCGTCGGGTGTCCGAGCACGATCGCCCGGCGGATGCGTCCGCCGAAGTCGGGCTCGCCGAGCAGGCGCCGCCAGGCGACGACGAGCTGCGGTCCGAAGCGGGCGCCGGAGGAGACCTCGGCCAGCAGCGGCCAGTCGCCAGCGCGAGCGATCTCCTCGGCCGCGGCGCCCGCCTTGTCCCCGGCGATGACGACCGTGAGCGGCTCACCGGGACCGGCGGTCACGACGGCACGCGGGATCCCGGATCCGACAGCGGGCGACGAGACCGGTCCGATCCGCTCCATGTCAGGCAGAGCGGAGGAGAGCGGGTCGCGGAAGGAGAGGTTCAGGTGGACCGGCCCGCGTCGCGCCGCGGTGACGGCACGATCGGCGAGCGCCCGCGCGTCCTCGGGCCGGGAGCCGTCGTCCGGAGCAGCGACGTCCTCGAACAGCCGCACGGCACGCCCGTACAGCTCGCGTTGCTCGGCCGTCTGGTTCGAGCGGATGCCGCGCAGCTCGTCGGGCCGGTCGGCGGTCAGCACGATCATCGGCACGTCCGAGGCGTCCGCCTCGAGCACGGCCGGGTGCAGGTTCGCGGTCGCCGTGCCGGAGGTCGTGATCACGAGCGCCGGCATCCGGGATTCGAGGGCGAGGCCCAGCGCCAGGAACCCCGCGGAGCGCTCGTCGATCCGCACGTGCAGCCGGATGTCGCCGCGGGTCTCGAGCTCGGCCGCCACCAGGGCGAGCGCCTGCGAGCGGGAGCCCGGAGCGACGACGACGTCGCGGACGCCGAGCGCGACGAAGCGGGTGAGGAGGTCGACCGCGAATCGGGTGGAGGGGGCGACCGGCCGGTGCTCAGGCATCCCGGCGGCCGGGGCCGTCGGCCTCGCCCTGCTCGTCCATGTCGGCGAGGTCGCGCTCGAGCTGGGCGATGCGCTCTGCCTGCAGGCGCTCCTCCTCGGGGTCGCGCTCGGTGCGGAGGGTGCCGAGGAAGTCGGGGTCGTCGTCCGGAGCGGTGTAGCGGCGGCCGGCGGCGCGCTGCTTGCGGGGACGGCCGATCCAGAACCACAGTCCCGCACCGATGACCGGGAGGATCAGCACCACCAGGAGCCAGGACCACTTCGGGATCGCCCGCACGGCGTGACGGTTGCTCATCGCGACGTCGATCACGGTGTAGACCGTGAAGACGGCGAGGGCCACGAGCAGGCCGATGACGAGGCGGATCATGGACACGAGTCTACGTCCGGCACCCCCGTCGGGGAGGGTCCGCACGGACGCTGGACAGGAGGCTCCCACGGTGCTCACGGAAGCGCGTGCAGGGGCCGACGTACACTGTCCCGGTGAAACTGAGCCGCGCGGTCGTCGTCTACTCGCTCCTGCGCCTGGCGATGTTCGCCGGCGTCTTCGTGCTGGTGTACCTGCCGGCGCGCACCTTCGTCGACTCGGAGCTGACGGCCGCGGTCACCGCGGGCTTCGTCGCCGCGATCGCGAGCCTGTCCCTCTCGTACATCCTGCTGAGGAAGCCCCGCGAGCGCATCGCGGAGGCGATCTACGAGCGCCGCAAGGACGTCCCGCGCGCTCCGACCGACGACGACGTCGAGGACGCCGCGGTCGACGCGACCCGCGACGACCGCTGAGCCGGGCGCTCCCGCCGGCGAGGGCTCCCCTCGGACGCGCGCCCGCTCGCACCAGGCCCGGCGCGCATCAGCCGGTCTCCTCCGAACCCGCCCCACCCGAGCCCGCCTCGTGCGAGCCGCCGCTCTAGAACGCCAGCGCCGCCCCGAGGATGACCGCGTAGGCGAGCCCGCCCAGGCTGGTCAGCTGCAGCGCCAGGATGAGCTCCTTCGCCGTCTTCGCCGTCAGGGTGATCAGGATGGCCGGCAGGATCATCAGAAGCACGAAGAGCGTCAGCCACGCCAGCGGGTAGAACAGCGCGAGGATCACCGCGATGCCGAACGGGATCAGCACGAAGCCCGTGTAGATCGCCCGGGACACGGCCGGTCCCGCGAGGACCGCGAGGGTCCGCTTGCCCGAGAGGCGGTCGGTCGGGATGTCGCGGATGTTGTTGACCATGAGCACGGCGCAGGCGAACAGGCCCGCCGCCACGGCGCCGAGCCACGACTCCTGGTTGGTGCGGCCGATCTGCACGAACGTGGTGCCGACGGTGGCGACCAGGCCGAAGAACACGAAGACGAAGAGCTCGCCGAGCCCGAGGTAGCCGTAGGGGCGGCGTCCGCCGGTGTAGAACCACCCGGCCGCGATCGCCGCCGCGCCGACGACCAGGAACCACCACTGCCCCGAGAGGGCGGTGAGCACGAGGCCGGCGACGGCCGCGATCCCGAAGAAGACCAGGGCGACGGTGAGCACCTGGCGGGGTTTCGCCGCTCCGGAGCCGGTCAGCCGCGAGGGTCCGACGCGGTTGGCGTCGGTGCCGCGCACGCCGTCGGAGTAGTCGTTGGCGTAGTTGACGGCGATCTGCAGGGCGAGCGAGACGGCCAGGCAGAGCAGGGCGCGCACCCAGTGCCAGCCCTCGTCGACGACCTGGGTCGCTCCGGTGCCGATGAGCACGGGGGCGACGGCCAGCGGGAGGGTGCGGAGGCGGGCGCCGGCGATCCACTCGCGGGGACCGGCGGGCTTCACGACGACCGCTCGCGGGCTGCCCCCGGGGCGGCCGCTGGAGGACTTCTTCTTGCGACTCGTACTCGACACGGAGGGAATCCTACCCACCGGCCCGTCGACGCTCGGAGCCGGTCAGGCCTGCTCGGCGAGCACCTCGAGGGCGCGGCGGTCGGGCTTCCCGGAGGCGAGGAGGGGGATGCGGCCGACCGGCAGCACGGCCGCGGGAGCGGCGGCGCGCCCGAGGCGGTCGGCGATCAGGGCGCGCAGGTCGGTGAGCGCGGGAGCCTCCTCCGCCGTCACGACGACCGGGACCTCGCCCCACTGCTCGTCCGCCCGCCGCACGACGACCGCGTCGGGGACGGTCCCCTCGCGCAGCACGGCCTCGACGGCGTCGAGCGACACCTTCTCCCCGCCCGACACGATCACGCGGTCGAGCCGACCGGTCACCCGGAGGCGCCCGTCGACGATCGACCCCGCGTCGCCCGTGCGGTACCAGCGCTCCCCGTCGAGTTCGAGGAAGGCGGAGGCGCTGCGCTCGTGGTCGATCGCGCCGTCGGCGTCGAGGTAGCCCTCCGCGAGGGTCGGGCCGCCGAGCAGCACCTGCCCGTTCTCGACGCGCATCCGCACGTCGTGGAGCGGGACGCCGTCGTAGACGCAGCCGCCGGACGTCTCGCTCGATCCGTAGGTCAGGCGGATGCGCACGCCGAGGGCGGCGGCGCGGTCCCGCAGCGGCTGCGGCGTCGCCTGGCCGCCGATCAGGAGGGCGTCGAACGAGCGGAGCGCCTCGGCCGCGGCCGGATCGCGCTCGGCGAGGTCCAGCAGCCTCGCGAGCTGCACGGGGACCAGCGAGGAGTACCGCCGCTCCCCCGCCGGCATCGTCCGAGCAAGAGCGAGGAAGGCCGCCGCGTCGAAGCCGCCGGCCGGGAGGACGACCGGGTCGGCCTCCGCGGTCAGCGAGCGGACGAGCACCTGCAGTCCCGCGACGTAGTGGGTCGGCAGGCAGAGCAGCCAGCGTCCCGGCCCGCCCAGCTCGGCGAGGGTCGCGGAGGCGCTGGTGAGCAGGGCCGCTGTCGAGAGCGCGACCCGCTTGGGCGGCCCCGACGAGCCCGAGGTCTCGACGACGACGGCGACGCGCTGGGGCACGACGGCGCCATCGGAGGCGGTCGCGGCGCCGGGGGCGGAGACGCGGATCGCCGGGCCGCTGCCGTCCAGGGCCGCGCGCAGAGCGAGGAGGACGGCCTCGACCGTCGCGTCGACACCGGCGAGCGGGCGGGTCACCTGCGTGCCCTCCGGCTCAGAACTGCCACGGGAACGGCGACCAGTCGGGCTCGCGCTTCTCGAGGAAGGAGTCGCGTCCCTCGACGGCCTCGTCGGTGCCGTAGGCGAGGCGCGTGGTCTCGCCCGCGAAGAGCTGCTGGCCCACGAGGCCGTCGTCCACGGCGTTGAACGCGTACTTCAGCATCCGGATGGCCGTGGGCGACTTGGTGAGGATCGTCTCGGCCCACTCCACCGCGGTCGTCTCGAGCTCGGCGTGCGGGACGACCGCGTTCACGGCGCCCATCTCGTAGGCGCGCTGCGCGGAGTACTCCCGCGCGAGGAAGAACACCTCGCGCGCGGCCTTCTGCCCGATCTGGCGGGCGAAGTACGCGGAGCCGTAGCCCGCGTCGAAGGAGCCGACGTCGGCGTCCGTCTGCTTGAAGCGCCCGTGCTCGGCGGAGGCGAGGGTGAGGTCGCAGACCACGTGCAGCGAGTGCCCGCCTCCCGCGGCCCAGCCGGGGACGGCCGCGATGACGACCTTCGGCATGAAGCGGATGAGGCGCTGCACCTCGAGGATGTGCAGGCGGCCGTTCCGCGCTGAGTCGATGCCCTCGGCGGTCTCGCCGTCGGAGTACCGGTAGCCGTCGCGGCCGCGGATCCGCTGGTCTCCCCCGGAGCAGAACGCCCAGCCCCCGTCGCGCGGGCTCGGGCCGTTGCCGGTGAGGATGACGACGCCGACGCGCGGGTTCGTCCGGGCGTCCTCGAGGGCGCGGAACAGCTCGTCGACCGTGCGCGGCCGGAACGCGTTGCGGACCTCGGGCCGGTCGAACGCGACCCGCGCGATGCGGCCGGAGCGGTCGTGGTGGTAGGTGATGTCCTCGAGTGCGTCGAAGCCGTCGACGGTCGCCCAGCGGTGGGCGTCGAACAGTTCGGAGACCTGCGTGCTCATGCCACGACCCTACTGATCCGGACTGCACGGCGACTCGACACCGCCCGGGCAGACGGAAGGGGACCCCGCTGACGCGGAGTCCCCTTCCGGTGCTCGCCCCTACTTGGCGGCGGAGGTGGTGCGGTTCTCGGCCGACACCATCCAGGCGTACTGCTCGAGGCTCTGGATGATCGCGTGGAGGAGATCCGCGCTGGTCGGGTCCTCCTCGTCCACCTGGTCGTGGACCTCGCGCATGGTGGCGGCGGTGTTCTCGAGGCGGATCGTGACCAGGTCGACGGTCTCGGCCGTGTCGATCTCGCCGTGCGGGTACTCGGGGAGGGTGGTGGTCGCGGCGACGGTGTCGCTGCGGCCGTCCGGGATCCCGTGGAGGGCGCGCATGCGCTCGGCGATGTCGTCGCTGAACTCGCGCGCGGCCTCGATGATCTCGTCGAGCTGCAGGTGGAGGTCGCGGAAGTTCTTGCCGACGACGTTCCAGTGGGCCTGCTTGCCCTGGACGTGGAGCTCGATCAGGTCGACGAGGACGATCTGGAGGCTGTCGAGCAGCTCCTTGGAGGCCTTGAAGCCCTTCTCGGCGTTCTGACGGCGGCTGGTCTTGGCACCGGAGCCCGCGGGGGCTTCGACGTGGCGTTCGAGGGTGGTGGTCATGGACCGTTCCTTTCTCTTGCAGTGCCGGGTGCGGTGTCCCGCCCCGAGTCTGGCTTCTTCGGCTGGACGGCGCCCGCACGCGCGGGGTGCGCGCGCTGGGCGGGGCCCGTGGTTGCGGGGATCAGATCGTGGCGACGGATCCGGAGTCGACGCGGTAGTTCGAGCCGTTCACGAACGAGGCGCAGTCGGAGCAGAGGAAGGCGATCATGGCTGCGACCTCCTCGGCCTCGCCCCGGCGCTTCAGCTCCATGTACGGCCGCTCTTCGTCGAGGAAGGACGAGATCGCCTCGTCGACCGAGGTGCCCCTCTGCTCGGCGCGCTTGGACATCATCGCGTCGGTCATCGGAGTGCGGATGAACGCGGGCGAGACCGTGTTCACGAGCAGGCCCT
Organism: Rathayibacter sp. AY1C4; assembly: GCF_002932195.1. NCBI lineage: Bacteria > Bacillati > Actinomycetota > Actinomycetes > Micrococcales > Microbacteriaceae > Rathayibacter > Rathayibacter sp. AY1C4. Next base: position 84,521 of record NZ_PSWE01000002.1, read on the forward strand.
CCTGCGCGTAGGAGCGCGAGAGTCCCTTGGCGAAGGCGAGGACGCCCGCCTTCGCGGCGCAGTAGGGCAGTTCGTCGTCGTAGGGCTGCACGGCGTCCTCGGAGGCGGTGAGCACGAGCCGGCCCCAGCCTCCGGTGCGGAGGTCGGGGAGGAACTCGCGCACGAGCCGCACGGGACCGAGCAGGTCGACCTCGAGGGTGCTGGTCCAGCCCTCGTCGTCGATCTCGTGGAAGAGGCCCTGCGCCCCCGTGACTCCGGCGCACTGCACGAGGATGTCGATCGCGCCGACCGCTCCGGCCACGCGGCGGTGCAGCTCGGCGAGCTGCTCCGTGCTGGTGACGTCGGCGGCGAAGGCGCGCAGGCGGCCCTCCGGAGCGTCGAGCCCGGCCGCCGCCCGGTCGAGCTCCGCCTGGTCCTTGTCGGTGATCACGACGGTCGCGCCCTCGGCGAGGAGGAGCTGCGCCGTGGCCAGGCCGATGCCGGAGTCGCCTCCGGTGACGAGGGCGATGCGGCCGCTGATGCCGAGATCCATGCTGAGGTGCTCCTTGTGGGTGCGGTGCGAGGGGGTGGTACCGGTCTACGCCCCTCGGAGCCGGCCCTCAACGGGTTGCGCGGACGCCGTCGGCGGGGTTACGCGCGACCGACCTTCTCCGGCGCCAGCTCCTCGATGGTGATGGCCGCGTTGATCAGCGCGAGGTGGCTGAGCCCCTGCGGCAGGTTGCCCCAGAAGGCCAGGTCGTCGACCGCGATCATCTCGGACATGATCCCGACGTCGTTCGGGACCGTGGCGACGAGCTCGTCCATCAGGGCGACCGACTCGTCGTGCCGACCGACGCAGGCCAGGGCGGACGCGAGCCAGAACGAGCAGGCCACGAACGGGTGCTCCTCGCCCTCCATGCCGGAGTAGCGGAACAGCAGCGCGCCGCGGCCGAGCTCCTTCACCAGGGCGTCGATGGTGGAGATCATCCGCTCGCCGCGCTCGTAGCCGCTGGGCGCGTGCAGGAGCACCGAGGCGTCCAGCTCCTCGCTGCCCGGGTACATCACGTAGGAGCCGAGCTCCTCGGACCAGCAGTGCTCCTCGATCCACTCCCGGATGCGGTCGCGCTCGAAGCGCCATCGGTCGGGGCTGCCCGCGACCTGGCCGAGCTCCGCCAGGTGCACGGCCGCGTCGAGCGCCTGCCAGCAGCCCATCTTCGAGGAGGTGTAGTGCTGCTCCTCCTCCAGCTCCCACATGCCCGCATCGCGGTTCCGCCACAGGTCGCAGGTGGTGTCGGCGACGCGGGCGAGGAGCCGGCCGGTCTGGATGTCGAGGACGTTGCCCTCGTCGACGTAGATGCGGCAGATGTCGAAGAGGTCGCCGAAGACGCCCAGCTGCAGCTGGCTCTGCGCTGCGTTGCCGGCGACGACCGGGCCGATGCCGGCGTAGCCCGGGACGTCGAACTCCTCCAGGACGGTCGGCATGGAGCCGTCGAGTCCGTAGAAGATGTGCAGATCCGGCCCGTGCTCCTTGATCGTGCGGAGGAGCCAGGACAGCGCGGCGTGCGTCTCCTCGCGCAGGCCGAAGCGCACCAGCGCGTGCATCGTGTACGCGGCGTCGCGCACCCAGGCGAAGCGGTAGTCCCAGTTCTTGCCGCCGTTGGGCGACTCCGGGAGCGACGTGGTCGCGGCCGCGGCGATGGCTCCTGTGGGCGAGTAGATCAGCAGCTTGAGCGCGAGGGCGCTGCGCTGGACGGCCTCGGACCACGGGCCGTCGTAGGAGAACTCCTCCGACCAGTCCTGCCAGCTGCGGATGGTGCGGTCGATGCCGCGGTCGACGTTCTTCGCGACCGGGAAGTGCAGCGGCTCGTCGTGCGTGGCCGACACGACCAGGACGTGCCGCACGGCGTCCTTCCCCGCGGTCACGACGAAGGAGCCCGTCAGCTCGTCGCCGGCGCCGGAGGGCGCGTCGTCGCCGTCGGGCCCGTGCTCCTGGCCGGTGACGCCGATGGTGATGTCGCCGGCGCGGATGAGCGAGCGGCCGTCGGCGTTCTGGATCCACGGGGAGAACCGGCCGAGCCCCGTTCCGGGACGCACGGCCCACCGCATCCGCACCTCGCCGTCGACACCGTCCACGCGGCGCGCGAGCTCGGCCCACGGGAGGCGGCCCGCGATCCCGGTGACGAGCGCGTCCGTCACGCGGACGGTGCCCGACTCGGTGGTGAAGGTGGTCTCGAGGACGTTCGTGTCGCGGATGTAGGCGCGCGAGACCTCGGCGGGCTCCTCGGGGGCGAGCTCGACGCAGCCGCCGGACTCGGCGTCGATCAGGGCGGCGAAGGCGGGGGTGGAGCCGAGGTCCGGGACGGGCATCCAGTCGACGCTGCCGTCCTTCGCGATCAGGGCGACCGTGCGACCGTCTCCGATCGCGGCGTAGTCGCGCAGGGGCCTGGTCGAGCGGGGTGCAGCCATCCCCTCACCGTAGGGCGCGGGCGGTGCGCCGATTCGGGCTTGCGGGCGGACGGGCTTGCTTGTAGCGCCCGGTCAGGTCGCGGCGACTCCGCCGTACTCCTCGAGGCGGTCGGTGAACTCGCCGCGGTCCTCGTCCTGCAGGACCCCGTTCGCGTACCCGGCGAGGAACGCGCCCTGCGGGTCCGGCGAGAGGCCGACTCCGTCGAGCATGTCGGCGACCAGGCCGGTCGGATCGGCGTCGAGGTCGACGAGGCCCAGCTCGATCGCGGGCACGAGGTCGGCGGAGGAGCGGGCGGTGACGATCCAGAGCGCGGCCGAGGCCTCCTCGTCCGAGAGGTCGCCGTCGAGCTCGTAGCCCGCCTCCGACCACTCCTCGGGGGTGTCGGCCACCTCGACGTCGTCGAAGCCGAGGGGCGAGAGCGCTGCGGTGAAGCGGTCGACCGCCGCCTGCCTATCGGCGTCGGTCGAGACGTCGGCGGCGGCGTACTCGGTCGCCGAGATGTAGTCGTAGAGGAGGGAGGGCCCGCCGTAGGCGTTCTGCGACTGCTCGTAGTACTCGTCGTCGGCCGAGGTCCACTCCTCGGGGACGGCGCCCTCGACGGCCGCGACGGCCTTCTCGGCACTCGCGCGCACGTCCTCCGCGGACGGCTGGCCGAGGATCGTCGCGGCGTCGCCGTCCTGGTAGCCGGGGTAGTCGTAGAGCGGATCGGACGGGTCCCCGCTGCCGAACGGGTCGTCCGTCGGGTCGCCGAACGGCTCGGACGGAGCGCTCGTCGACGCGCTGCCGGCGGCGGAGTCGAGCGCGCCGCCCACTCCGACGGCGACGAGCGTGCCGAGCACGCCGGTGTAGACGACGCCCACGAGGAGGCTCGTGCCCAGCGCGATCCAGGCGCCCCTGCCGAGCGGGCGGTGGGAGGGGACGGAGCCCTGCGTCGGGCCCGGGGCGGGCGCGGGCGGCGGGCTCATCGGCATCTGGCTCATCGCACTCCTCCGGACTCCAACGGCAGCCTCGTCAGTCTGGCACCTCGGCGGCCGCTCGGAGGAGGGACCCCGGGGGCTTGCGCGCGCGTCGCCGACCTCCTGCGCGCGGGTGGCCGCCGCGTGGCCCCGGCCGGTGGACAATGGCCGGATGGACGACGTCGTGCCCGCCTCCCCGCTCCCCTCCCTCGGCGAGATCGACGCGGGACTCCGCGTCGTCGCTCTGCCGCTCCGCACCCGCTTCCGCGGCGTCGACCACCGCGAGATCGCGCTCGTGCGCGGCCCCGAGGGCTGGACCGAGTTCTCGCCCTTCCTCGAGTACGGCGCAGAGGAGTCGGCGGCGTGGCTCCGGGCGGCGATCGACTACGGCTGGAGCGAGCAGCCGGCACCGCTGCGCGACCGCATCCCGGTGAACGCGACCATCCCGGCCGTGGCACCGCACGAGGTCGCCGCCGTGCTCGCGAGCTACCACGGCTGCCGCACGGCGAAGGTGAAGGTCGCCGAGCGCGGCCAGACGCTGGCCGACGACGTGGCCCGGGTCGTCGAGGTCCGCCGCCTGCTCGGTCCGGAGGGCCGGATCCGCGTGGACGCGAACGGCGGCTGGAACCTCGACGAGGCCGAGCACGCCGTCCACGCCCTCGCGGAGTCCGACCTCGAGTACGTCGAGCAGCCGTGCGCGAGCGTCGACGAGCTGGCGGAGCTGCGCTACCGGGTGAAGTACATGGGCATCCCGATCGCCGCCGACGAGAGCGTCCGCAAGGCCGCCGATCCGCTCGCCGTCGCCCGGGCCGGAGCCGCGGACCTGCTGGTCGTGAAGGCCCAGCCGCTCGGCGGGACGCGCCGGGCGCTGGCCCTCGTCGCCGAGGCGGGGCTGCCGGCGGTGGTCTCGAGCGCGATCGACAGCTCGGTCGGACTCGCCATGGGCGCCGCCCTGGCCGCGGCGCTCCCCGAGCTGCCCTTCGACTGCGGACTCGGCACCGCGTCCCTCCTCGCCGCGGACGTCACGGAGCGGCCGCTGCGGCCGGTCGACGGCAGCATCCCCGTCGGCCGCGTGGAGGTCTCGGAGGAGCTCCTCTCCCGTCACGCCGTGTCGCCGGAGCGGCTCGCCTGGTGGCGGGCGCGGCTCCGCGACTCCTACGCGCTGCTCTGATCGTCGGCGGCGGGCGCCGCGTCCGAGGAGCGGCAGAATGGGAGCGTCGGCCGCCGGTGCCCGACGCATCCCCCACCCTCGAGCATCGGAGCACCGTGAGCGCATCGACCGTCCCCGTCTTCCTCGACTGCGACACCGGCATCGACGACTCGCTCGCCCTGGCGTACCTCCTCCGCTCGCCCCGGGCCCGCCTCGTCGGGATCAGCACGGTCAGCGGCAACACCGACGCCCGCCGGGCCGCCGTCAACAGCCTCGGCCTGCTCGCGCTGGCAGGCCGCGACGACGTGCCGGTCGCCGTGGGGGCGCACCACTTCCTCGAGGAGGACTACGCCGGCGGATCTCCGCACGTGCACGGCGACGACGGCATCGGCGGGGTCGCGCTGCCCGAGGGCGGCGAGCCGGTCGACGAGGATCCGGCCGACCTCCTCCTCCGTCTCGCTCGTGAGCACGAGGGCGAGCTGCGGCTGGTCGCGATCGGCCCGCTGACGAATCTCGCGCTCGCCCTCCGTGCACACCCGGAGATCGCGTCCCTCGTCCACTCGGTGACCGTGATGGGCGGAGCCGCGCTGGTCCCCGGCAACGTGACCGCCGTGGCGGAGGCCAACATCTGGCACGACCCTGCCGCCGCCGCCGAGGTCGTCGCGGCCGACTGGGATCTGACGCTCGTGCCCCTGGACGTGACCATGCGGCACCTGCTGACGGAGGAGGACCGCGCCGTCCTGCTCGCGTCGCCCGATCCCCTCGCGCAGGCCATCGGGCAGGCGCTCGACTTCTACTTCGACTTCTACGTCGGCCACTTCGGCGAGCGCACCGCTGCCATGCACGACCCCATGGCCGCCGCGATCGCCGTCGACGCCGTCGCCCTCACCTCCGCCCCGCGCGTCCACGTCACTGTCGACGCCACCCACGGCCCCGGCCGCGGCCAGACCGTCGCCGACCTCCGCGGCATCTACCGCGGCGTCCATCCCTCCGACGCCCGCACCCGCATCGTCCTCGCCCTCGACGCCCCTTTCGCCCCCCACCTCATCGACGTCGTCACCGCCGTCTGACCCGTCCGCCGTCGCCCCCGGCGTCCACCACCGCCATCCGACAGGCACGGATCCGCCCGCAGCCCGTCCATGCCCCCTGTGCGCGACACGCCCGCTCCGCGCACTACTCGACCAGCAGGCACCGCCCCCTGCGCGTCCATCTGCGGGAACTCGATCGGCCCGCTCCCCGCGTTCGCGCCATGGGATCTCGATACGCGCGCCGCGCGCGCTACCCGATCAGCATGTTCCGTCGACCGCCGTTTCCGCGGGCCTCCCGCGAAGCGCAGCCCACCCGGACCCGACCGCGAAGCGGAGCCCACCCGGACCCGACCGCGAAGCGGAGCCCGGCCAGACCCGACCGCGACGCGGAGGCCCCCCGCGGCGACCGCGAAGCGGAGCCGTCCTCAAAGCGTGTCCTGGTGGGCGGTCGGCGGGGCCTGGTGGGGTCGATCGCAAGGCGGAGGCGTCGGGCGTAGCGGCGCTACGTTCGTCGCCGACAACGCCGCGAGGGGCCCCACCAGGCCCCGCCGACCCGATTACATGCCGGTGTCGAGGCCGGAGTAGGCATGGAGTCCCTTGAAGAACACGTTGACGACGCCGAAGTTGAACATGACGGCGGCGAAGCCGACGATGGCGAGCCAGGCGGAGGGGGTGCCGCGCCAGCCGCGGGTGGCGCGGGCGTGGATGTAGCCGGCGTAGATGGTCCAGATGATGAAGGTCCAGACCTCCTTGGTGTCCCAGCCCCAGTAGCGGCCCCAGGCCTTCTCGGCCCAGACGGCGCCGGCGATGAGCGTGAAGGTCCAGAGGATGAAGCCGAGGATCGTGACGCGGTAGGCGAGGTTCTCGAGGGTGAGGGAGCTGGGCAGGGTGCGCAGGAAGCGGAGGACCGAGCGGGGGCTGTCGCCGGAGGATTCGCGGCGGGCCTGGAGGAGCTGGGTGACCGAGAGCGCGAAGCCGAGGGCGAAGAACGCGGTGCCGAGGATCGCGACGAGCACGTGGATGACCAGCCAGTAGGACTGGAGTGCCGGCGGGAGCGGGACGACGGCGACGTAGTAGTTGACGGTCGCGATGCCGAGGAGCACCAGGACGAGGCCGGTGATGAACGCTCCGAGGAAGCGGAGGTCCCAGCGCAGCTGGACGGCGAGGAAGACGCCGATGATGATGAGCGTCCCGGTCATCGAGAACTCGTACATGTTCGCCCAGGGGACGCGGCCGGCGGCGACGCCGCGGAGCACGGTCGCGCCGAGGTGGAGCACGAAGCCGAGGAGCGTGAGCGAGAACCCGATGCGCATGGTCTTCGAGCGGGCGGGGGCGCGGTAGACCTCGTCCTCGACGCGGCTGCCGATGCGGGAGAGCGTCGCGGTGCGTCCGGAGCCTGCGGCAGCGACGGTGGCCTTGCCGCTGGCCGCGCGGTCGGCGGCGGCCGCGGAGGCGACGCGCTCCGCCTCCTGCACGACCTCGATCGACTCGCCGTCGGCCAGGGAGGCGCGGCGGGCGAGGTCGATCGCGAAGAAGACGAACGCCATGGCGTAGATGCCCATGGCGGAGGAGAGGCACAGCACCGAGTACTGCGAGAGGGTCGCGATCACCTCCTCAGGGTAATCGCTCGCCGCCCCGCCCGCCCCTTCGCGCTTGCACAGACTCGGCCCCTGCCCAGCCGGGCGACGGCTGTGGAGGGGTCTCCGGGACGTCCGGGAGGCGGGTCAGTCGAGCGGGGCGTGCCGGTCGGCGATCGTCCGCACGGCGCGCACCAGCTGGGGGTCCTCGCCGCGGGCGAGTCCCGCGTACTCGAGGAGGAGGCCGCCGTCGTCCTGGGCGGTCGCCTTCACCCACACGCGGCGCCGCGGGACGAACAGCGAGGTGAGGAGTCCGGCGAGCACGAGGATCGCGAAGAGCAGCACCCAGCCCTGGGTCGCGTCGTGGTGGATGTCGAACGAGGCGAAGCGCTTGACGCTGTCGGTGCCGATCCGCGTCGGGTCGGCGCCCGTGTCGTCGAAGGTCACGCTGCCGAGCCCGTTCGGGAGCTGAGCCGTGTCGCCGGGCTTGAGGGTGATCGGCGCGACGCCGGTGGTGCCGCCGGTGAGCCGGGTCAGCGAGTCGGTGTTGAGCACGTAGACGGATGTGGGCACTCCCCCGTCGAGGCCGAGGTCGCCCGCGAAGACGTTCAGCGAGAGCACGGGGTACTGCAGGTCGGGGAAGATCGAGGTCGACGCCCCGGAGGCCAGCGTGTCCTGCGTCGGGTAGAAGAAGCCGGTGAGGCCCAGCTGCTCCGAGAGCCCGTCCGGCACCTTCACGACGCCGACGGAGGTCAGGTTCGCGTCCTGCGGGAGGAACGGCACCGAGTCGGTGAAGATCGCCCGGCCCGAGGGGTCTCGGACCGTGATCGTCGGGGCGTAGCCGTTACCGAGGAGGTAGACGTTCGTGCCGCCGATCGCCAGCGGGTCGTTGACCTTGATCGTGCGGTCCTCGGTGCCCCCGCCGCGCTCGGAGGTCGTGACGTTCGCGGTGAAGTCGACGGGCTGGCCGAGCGCCGACTGGTTCTGCTCCTCGTACTTCACGTCGAGGCTGTCGAGGGTCAGCTGGTACGGGTCGAGCTGGCTGCTGTCGAAGAAGCGGCCGGGGTTGAAGGAGTCGTAGGCCGCGAGGTTGTTCGCGAACCCCTGGGAGCCCTCGACCAGCACGCGCTGCCCGCTGTAGCCGAACCCGCCGCCCACTCCGACGGCGACGAGGATGCCGACCAGGGCGGAGTGGAAGACCAGGTTGCCGGTCTCGCGGAGGTAGCCGCGCTCGGCCGAGACGCTCGACCAGCGGCCGCGCGGGTCGTCGTAGCGCTCGACGCGGTAGCCCGCCCGGCGCAGGACGGAGTGGGCGGAGGCGACGGCCTCCTCCTCCGTCGCGCCCTCGACCTCGCGGACGGTGTAGCCGGCGAGGCGCTGCAGGCGCGCGGGGGTGCGCGGCGGCCGCGACCGCATCGCCTGGAAGTGGTGGCGCGTGCGCGGGACGATGCAGCCGATCAGGGAGATGAACAGCAGCAGGTAGATGCTCGAGAACCAGGCGGAGGTGTAGGTGTCGAACGCCTGCACCTTGTCGAGCAGGGGCGCGAGGTCGGGGTTGTCGACGAAGTACTGGGTCACGCCGTTGGGGTCGGAGGAGCGCTGCGGCACGAGCGATCCGGGGACCGCCGCGATCGCCAGCAGCAGCAGGAGGAACAGCGCCGTGCGCATGCTGGTGAGCTGGCGCCACATCCAGCGGAGCCAGCCGGTGAACCCGAGCGCCGGCTGCGTGACGGTGCCGTCGGAGTCGTAGTGGTCGGCGGGGCGGAAGGAGGCGTCCGTCCTCCGCTGCGCGGCCTCGTCGGGGCGGCGCGTGCTCTCCTCGGGCTCAGATCGCCGGCTGGAAGCCATCGATCACCGCCGAGAGGGATCCGTAGACGAGGGTGTTCCAGATGCCCGTGACCATCAGGACTCCGATCAGGACGAGGGCGGCGCCGCCGAGGATGTTGACCACGCGGATGTGGCGCTTCACGAAGGCGAGCGTGCTGGTCACCCAGCTGAAGCCGAAGGCGACGAGGAGGAAGGGGATGCCGAGTCCGAGGCAGTAGACCAGGGCGAGGAGGGCGCCGCGCCAGGGCGAGCCCACGCCGTAGCTGAGGGCGAGGATCGAGCTCAGCGTCGGGCCGAGGCAGGGCGTCCAGCCGACGCCGAAGACGATGCCGAGCAGCGGCGCTCCGATCAGCCCGGTGGCGGGACGGATCCCGGGCCGGAGCGAGCGCTGGAGGAACGAGAACTGCCCGATGAAGACGAGCCCCATCGCGATCACGACGAGCCCGAGGACGCGGGTGATCAGGTCGGTGTACTGGCGCAGCCAGAAGCCGACCGTGCCCGCCGCCGCACCGTAGAGGACGAACACCAGCGAGAATCCGAGCACGAAGAGGAGGACGCCCAGCACGACCCGGCGGCGTCCGCGTGCCGCGCGCTCGTCGGCGTCGGTGAATCCGCCGACGTAGGCGAGGTAGCCGGGCACCAGCGGGAGCACGCAGGGCGACGCGAAGGACACGAGCCCGGCCAGGAGCGCGATCGGCACGGCCAGCAGGAGCTGACCGCTGACGACGATGTCGCCCACGCCGCTACTCCCCCTCGGCGAGCGTGTCGCCCACGAGGGTCGAGAGGATCGACGCCTCCTGGAGCTGGCCGAGGATGCGCGACGCGACGCGCCCCTCCCTGTCGAGGACGAGCGTCGTGGGCACAGCGTTCGGCGGGACGGTGCCGGTGAAGGCGAGCTGCACCGACGAGTCGGTGTCGACGATGGAGGGGTAGCCGAGCCCGAAGGTCTCGGCGAAGGCGGCCGCGGTGGGGGCCTGATCGCGCACGTTGACGCCGACGAACGACACGCCCTTGTCGGCGAACTCCGTGTTCACCGTCTCGAGGTCAGCGGCCTCGGCGCGGCACGGGGCGCAGCTGGCGTACCAGAAGTTGACGACGACGACCTGCCCGGCGAGGTCGGCGGAGTCGATGGTGGCGCCGGTCTCGTCGGTGCCGGAGAAGACGATGGGGTCGTCCCGGTCGGCGGCGGCGATCTCGGTGACGGTGCCGTCCCCCGAGATGTAGCCCTTGTTGCTCCCGTTGCGGTACTGGTCGGCGAGCGGATCCTCGGAGCAGCCCGTCAGCGCGAGCGCGGCGGCCAGCGCGAGGACGCCCGCTGCGCGGAGCCGCCCCGTCCGGCGCATCAGACCGCTCCCACGTCGGTGGCCAGGCCCTGCAGGCCGGCGGCCGGGTCGGAGTAGCCGACCTCGACGAAGCCGTCCCCGCGCCGCTCGAGGGTCGTGATGCTCGAGAGGGCGCAGCGGCGCTTGCGCGGATCGTGGAAGAGGCGCTCTCCGGCGAGGGCGCGGTGAACCGTCCAGATGGGGAGCTGGTGGCTGACGATCGCGGCGTCGCCCTCCTCGGTGCTTTGCCACGCCGACTCGATCGCCGCGTACATCCGCGCCGAGATGGAGAGGTACGGCTCGCCCCAGCTGGGCTCGAAGGGATTGCGGAGCCACGGCCAGTGCTTGGGGTTCCGCAGGGCGGAGCTGCGCGCGGCGAGGGACTTCCCCTCGAAGCGGTTGCTCGGCTCGATCACCCGCTCATCGGTGCGGATCTCGAGCTCGAACGCCTGCGAGATCGGCTGCGCGGACTCCTGCGTGCGCTGGAGCGGCGACGCGATCAGCGCCGTGACGTGGCGCCGGCGCTCGAGCAGGTCGTCGGCGGCGGAGCGGGCCATGCGGTGGCCCAGATCCGAGAGCCGGAAGTTCGGGAGTCGTCCGTAGAGGACCCGGTCGGGGTTGAACACCTCGCCGTGCCGCACGAGATGGATCTGATCGGCAACCACGAGCGTCAAGTGTACGGAACGCGGCGTGGGGGAACGCCGGGAAAGGGTCGCCTGAGCCGGACCTGAGCGGAGCCTCAGCGGCGCGCCGAGACCGCCGCCGACAGCCGCCGCACGAGCGGTCCGGGCAGGTGCCGCACCACGGCCATCGGGACCCCGAAGCGCAGCGACGGCACCGAGACGACGGAGCCGCGCGCGACGTCGCGGAGGAACTCCTCCACCACCGCGTCCGCGTCGAGCCAGAGGAAGGAGGGGATGGAGGAGGTGTCCATCGCCGCCCGCTCGTGGAACTCGGTGCGCACCCAGCCCGGGCAGAGCGCGGCCGAGCGGACGCCCGTGCCGCGCAGCTCGACGGCCAGCGACTGCGCGAAGGCGGTCGCCCACGCCTTCACCGCGGAGTAGGGGCCGAGGTGCACGAAGCCCGCGACGCTCGACACCGTGAGGATCGCGCCGCGGCCGCGGGCGGTCATCGCCTCGGCCGCCGCACCCGAGAGCACGGCGACCGAGCGCACCATCACCTCGAAGGCGTGGTCCTGAGCGGCGACGTTCGGCTCGGCGAAGGTCCCGTCGATCCCGAAGCCGGCGTTGTTGACGAGGACGCGGACGGGCCGGGCAGGATCGACGAGCCGCGCTCGCACCTGCTCGACCTGCTCGCGGTCGCCGAGGTCCGCGGGCAGGACCTCGACCGCCGCGGCGCCGAGGCCGCGCAGTCCGGCCGCCGCCTCCTGGAGGCGCTGCTCGCTGCGGGCGACGAGGACGAGGCTCCAGCCGCGGCGCGCGAACGCCCGGGCGAAGGCGAGGCCGATGCCGGAGGACGCGCCGGTGATCAGTGCGGTGCTCATGCTCCGACGCTACCCGTCGCCGCCCGGCGGCCCCCGAGTAGACTCCCCTACCGTGACCGACGAGACCCGCCTCCCCCGAACCACTGTCAAGAAGCTCGCCGCGCTCGAGGACGGACCCGTCCGCGTGTCCGGCTGGGTCGAGACCGTGCGCGACCAGAAGAAGGTGCAGTTCGTCGTCCTGCGCGACGAGTCCGGTGCCGTGCAGCTGGTGAACCCGGCCGTGCGCGAGGCCGTCGAGGGCGACGACGCGTCGGCTGCGCGCCTCGCGATCACCGAGGAGATCTCCGGCCTCGCCCAGGGCTCCTTCATCACCGTCACCGGCGCGCTCAAGCACGACGAGCGCGTGAAGCTGGGCGGCATCGAGGTCAAGCTCGAGACGCTCGAGGTCGTCGCCGCGTCGATCCCGGAGGCGCCGATCGCGCCCGACTCCGGCATCGACAAGCGGATGGACTGGCGCTTCCTCGACCTGCGCCGTCCCGAGCAGAACCTCATCGCCCGCGTGCAGACCACGTTCGAGCACGCGCTGCGCACGTACTGGATCGAGCACGACTTCATCGAGATCCACACCCCGAAGCTCATGGCGAGCGCCTCGGAGTCGCGGGCCGAGCTCTTCGAGGTCGAGTACTTCGAGACGAAGGCCTATCTGGCGCAGAGCCCCCAGTTCTTCAAGCAGATGGCGCAGCCCGCCGGCTTCGGCAAGGTCTTCGAGGTCGGCCCCGCCTTCCGCGCCGACCCGAGCTTCACCTCGCGTCACGCGACCGAGTTCACGAGCGTCGACGCCGAGGTCTCCTGGATCGACTCGCACGAGGACGTCATGGAGCTGCACGAGCAGCTGATGGTCGCCGGCCTCACCGCCGTCGTCGAGAAGCACGGCGCCGAGGTCAAGGCGCTCTTCGACATCGACCTGACCGTCCCGACCACGCCGTTCCCGCGCATCCCGCTCGCCGAGGCCAAGCGCATCGTCGCCGAGCGCGGCTACGAGGTGCCCCGCGCCGACGACGACATGGACCCCGAGGGCGAGCGCCGCATCGCGGCCTACGTGCAGGAGGAGTTCGGGCACGACTTCGTGTTCCTCACCGACTACGCGTCGAGCATCCGGCCGTTCTACCACATGCGCCGCGAGGGCGACGGGACGATCACCAACAGCTACGACCTCATCTACAACGGCGTCGAGATCTCGACCGGAGCGCAGCGCGAGCACCGCGTCGACGTCCTCGTCGAGCAGGCCCGCGAGAAGGGCCTGGACCCGGAGGAGCTCGAGTTCTACCTCGACTTCTTCCGCTACGGCGTCCCGCCGCACGGCGGCTTCGGCATGGGCCTCTCGCGCGTGATCATGCTGATGCTGAACCAGGCGAACCTCCGCGAGGTCACCTACCTGTTCCGCGGCCCGACCCGCCTGCTGCCCTAGGCGCGCACCACGGTCGAGGGAACCCCGGACCATCGAGACCGCCGCGGACGGCGGGTCCCCTCGACGGGCCGGGGTTCCCTCGCGCCAGCGGCTAGGGAGCCGGCAGCACCACGAGGTCGAGGTAGTCGGCCAGGCACGCCACCATGTCCACCGCGTCGCGCTCGAGCAGCCACTGCAGCTGCACGCCGTCCCAGAGCGCGATGATCGACGCCGCCACCCGCTCCGGATCGGACCCCTCGCGGAGGCGCCCGGCGGCCTGGAGCTCGCGCAGCTCGGCCGTGTACTCGCTGCGGAGCCGGCGGAACCGCGCGGCGAAGAAGTCGCGCCCCGGGTGCTCCTGCGTCGTCGACTCGCCGCAGAGCACGGCGTACAGCTCGATCACTCCGGGCGCCGTCTCGTTGTAGCGGGTCTGCCGCAGGATGCCGGCGACCAGCCCCTCCTCCGGGTCCGGCGGCGAGGAACCGTCGCCCGTGATCAGGTCGCGGTGCTCGAGGACCGCGAAGAGCAGGTCGGTCTTCGACGGGAAGTAGTGCAGGAGGCTCGTCTGGCTGAGCCCGACGCGGTCGGCGACCTCCTGGAGGGAGCCGCGGGCGTAGCCCCGCGCGGCGAAGACCTGGTGGGCGGCCTCGATGATGGCGCGGCGGCGCTCGGCCGACTTCGCGTACGGGCCGCGTCGCCTCGTCGCCTCCGCCATCGACCCCTCCTCCGCACTGGAGGCGCCTCGCCGTGCCCCTCGAACGGCCAGCGTAGCGGCGGCGGAGGAGCAGTGCCGCCAATTTCGAGTACCTACTCGAATTCGTGGTAGCGTCCCGATCATCGCCGGGTGAGACTCCCCGGCTCTCCACCACGACGAAGTGAGGGAAGATGCATCCGTTCACCCGGAGACAGCTCATCGCCGCCGGTCTCGGCACCGCGGCACTCGGGAGCCTGACGGCCTGCGCGACACCGGGCACCGTCTCGGTCAACACGGCGCCGACGATCGCCCCGGCCACCGGCCCGGTCCGCCTGCAGTACTGGGGCTGGCTGAAGGACCTGCAGAAGGTCTGCGACGTCTGGAACGCCTCGCACCCCGAGATCCAGGTCGAGGCCGTCTGGATCCCCGGCGGCAACGCGGGCGGGTACCAGAAGCTCTACTCGGCCCTCGCCGCGGGCGGCGGGCCCGACCTCGGCCAGGTCGAGATCCGCTCCGTCCCCGAGTTCATGCTCGTCAACGGCCTCGTCGACCTCACCCGGTACGGCGTCGAGCAGTACCGCGACCTGTACGACCCCACGCTCTGGGGCCAGGTCAGCTACACCGGCGGCGTCTACGGCATCCCGCAGGACAGCGGCCCGATGGCGCTCTTCTACCAGCCCGAGGTGTTCGGGAAGGTGGGTGCGGAGCCGCCGACGACCTGGGACGACTGGGCAGCGGTGGCGACGGAGCTGCGCGGAGCCGGCTCCTACATCGACTGCTTCCCCCTCGCCGACGCCTCGGTCTTCGCCGCGTTCGCGACGCAGGCCGGTGCGCAGTGGCTGCGCCCGGAGGAGGACGGCTGGGTCATCGACATGACCGACGACGCCACGACGCGCGTCGCCTCCTTCTTCGACACGGCCATCGACCAGGACCTGGTGCAGACCGGCTACGGCGCCTACTCCCCCGCGTGGTTCGCGGCCGCGGCGAAGGGCGGCATCGCCTCCTGCGCCACCGGCAGCTGGGGCGACGCCCTGATCGAGGGGGTCAGCGGAGGCGCGGGCAAGTGGCGCGCGGCTCCCATGCCCGTCTGGGGCGACACCGGCTTCGGCTCGAGCTTCCTCGGCGGATCGACCGCCGCGGTGTTCTCGAGCAGCAAGCACCCGGAGGAGGCGATCGAGTTCGCCGTCTGGATGACCACCACGCAGGAGGGCATCGACGCGATGATCGCCAACAGCGGCATCGGCTGGTCTCCCGCGGTCGGCGAGATCGGCACGGCCCGCAAAGGTCCGAGCGACTTCTTCAGCGGGCAGAACTACAACGAGGACGTCCTCGTGCCCGCATCGAAGGAGCAGAACCCGGACTGGTCCTGGTGGCCCGTCACGCAGCAGTCCTTCAACATCCTCAGCGACGGCTTCCGGAAGAAGGCGTCCGGGCTCTCGCTCGTGGACGCGGTCGCCGAGGCGGAGCAGCAGATCATCACGGTCTTCGAGAACAAGGGCCTGAGCATCAGGAGGGCCTCCGCATGACCACCACGACTTCCCCCGCCGCCGCCGCGGTCGCGGCCACCACGCGGACGCCGGGCGCGCCCCGGCGCAGCCGCGCGGTCGCCCGCGCCCCGTGGATCCTCCTCGGACCCTTCCTGGCCCTGTTCGTCCTCACGTTCATCGTCCCGATCGTCGTCGCCGTCGGCTCCAGCTTCACGAAGGTGACGCGCTCCGGCCTCTTCGGCGAGGCCGGGGTCACCAGCGGGTTCGCGGGCTTCGACAACTACGCGCAGGCCCTCGCCGACGGCAACTTCATCGCCTCCATCGGGCGGATGTTCCTCTTCGGCATCGTCCAGGTGCCGGTGATGATCGCCCTCTGCACCGTCCTCGCGCTGATGCTCGAGTCGGCGTCGGCGAAGTTCCCCGGCTTCTTCCGGGCGGCCTACTTCCTCCCTTACGGAGTGCCCGGAGTCATCGCGACGATCCTGTGGTCGTTCCTCTACGTGCCCGGCCTCAGCCCGCTCATCGACGCGGCGAACGTGGTCGGGCTCCAGCCCGACTTCCTCGGTGCGGACACGGTGCTCTGGTCGATCGCGAACATCTCGCTCTGGAGCTACACCGGCTACAACATGCTGATCATCGTCGCCCAGCTCAAGGCGATCCCGGTCGAGCTCTACGAGGCGGCGAAGGTCGACGGCGCCTCCACCTGGCGCGTCGCCCGCAGCATCCAGCTGCCGCTCATCCGCCCCGCGCTGGTGCTGACGACGATCTTCTCGATCATCGGAACGCTCCAGCTGTTCGCCGAGGCGCAGGTGCTGAAGACGGTCGCTCCGGCGATCGACAGCCAGTACACGCCGAACCTCAGCGCGTACACCACGGCCTTCGCCTACAACGACTACAACGTCGCCGCCGCCCAGGCCGTCCTGATCGCGCTGGTCGCGTTCCTGCTCTCCTTCACGTTCCTCTCGATCTCGAACAGGAGGTCGTCATGAGCCGCACCGAGACCCCGCCGACCACGACCACCGGAGTCGTCACCGCCGACCGCCCCGTGAAGGCCGGACGCGGGCCCGACCGCTCGGCCGGCCGCAACCGCGCCTCGACCATCATCGTCACCGCGATCCTCGTCGTCGTGGCGGTCTACTTCCTCATCCCCGTCTACTGGGTCGTCGTCGCGGCGACCAAGACGACCGAGGACCTCTTCGCCACCTACGGCTTCTGGTTCGCCCCGACGTTCGCGCTCTGGGACAACCTGACGCAGGTGCTGACCTACGGCGACGGCATCTTCGTCCGCTGGTTCCTCAACTCCGTCCTCTACGCCGGAGTGGGCGCCCTGCTCGCGACCTACCTCGCCGCGGCGGGCGGCTACGCGCTGGCCAAGTACGAGTTCCGCGGCAGCAGGCTCGTGTTCGGGACGATCCTCGCGGGCGTCCTGGTGCCGGGCACCGCGACCGCTCTGCCGCTGTTCCTGCTCTTCAGCCAGATGGGCATCGCGAACACCTACTGGAGCGTGCTGATCCCCTCGCTCGTCTCGCCGTTCGGGCTGTTCCTCTGCCGGATCTACGCTCAGGCGACCGTGGACACCGCGATCATCGAGGCGGCGCGCATCGACGGCGCCGGGGAGCTGCGGATCTTCCACACGCTCGGGCTGCGCATCCTGACTCCCGCGCTGGTCACCGTGTTCCTCTTCCAGCTGGTCGGGATCTGGAACAACTACTTCCTGCCCCTGGTGATGCTCTCGGACACGAACCTGTTCCCGATCACACTGGGACTGAACAACTGGCTCGGACAGGTCGACCGCCTGCCCGAGTTCTACGAGCTGACGACCGGCGGCGTCCTGCTGTCGATCATCCCGCTCGCCATCGCCATGATCGTGCTGCAGCGCTTCTGGCGCGGCGGCCTGACGGAAGGCTCCGTGAAGTGACGACTCCCCCGACGACCTCCCACTACCTGACGGACACCGGACCGGGCTCCGGCCGCCGCCGGGCCCCCCGCTCGTGGCTGCACACCGACGCCCCGGCGCTCCCGCTGGACGGGGAGTGGCGCTTCCGCCTGCTCCCCGCCGCTCCGGGGACCCCGGGCGGCGCCGGCGTGCTGCCGGAGGGCGAGGGCGTGGACGCCGTCGGGGACGAGTCGTTCGACGACTCCGGCTGGGACCTGATGCCGGTGCCCTCGCACTGGGTGCTGCAGGGCGACGGGCGCTACGGACTGCCGGTCTACACGAACGTGCAGTTCCCGTTCCCGACCGAGCCGCCGTTCGTGCCGGACGCGAACCCGACGGGCGACTACCGCCGCACTGTCGTGGTCCCGGAGGAGTGGGACTCCGCCGAGGCGGTCGTCCTGCGCTTCGACGGGGTCGAGTCCCGCTACCGCGTCTGGGTCAACGGCGTCGAGATCGGGATCGGCTCCGGCAGCCGGCTCGCGCAGGAGTTCGACGTCACCGGCGTCGTCCGCCCGGGCGAGAACCTCGTCGTGGTCCGCGTGCACCAGTGGTCGGCCTCGAGCTACGTGGAGGACCAGGACCAGTGGTGGCTGCCGGGGATCTTCCGCTCGGTGCACCTGCTCGCGCGCCCCGTCGGCGGGATCGAGGACGTGTGGCTGCGCTCCTCCTTCGCCGGCGGCGCGGGCCGCATCGAGGCGGAGGTGACCGCCGCGGCCGACGCGTTCCCGCTGACGCTGCGCGTGCCCGGGCTCGGGATCGAGACGGTCTGGGCCTCGGCGGAGGAGATCGCCGCGATCGAGGTCCCCGAGGTCGAGCCGTGGTCGGCGGAGGCTCCGCGCCTCTACGACGCGACGCTCGCCTCCGCCGGCGAGACGGTCTCGCTGCGGCTCGGCTTCCGCACGGTCGAGATCCGCGGCGACCGCTTCCTGGTCAACGGCGAGCGCGTCGTCTTCCACGGAGTCAACCGCCACGAGACGCACCCCGACCGCGGTCGAGCGTTCGACGAGGACTCCGCCCGCGAGGACCTCGCGATGATGAAGCGCTTCAACGTGAACGCCATCCGCACCAGCCACTACCCGCCGCATCCCCGTCTGCTCGATCTCGCCGACGAGCTCGGCTTCTGGGTGGTCCTCGAGTGCGATCTCGAGACCCACGGCTTCGAGCGGGTCGGCTGGGCGGGCAACCCCAGCGACGACCCCGCCTGGCGAGAGGCCTACCTCGACCGCATCGAGCGGACCGTCGAGCGCGACAAGAACCACCCGAGCATCGTGCTCTGGTCCCTCGGCAACGAGGCGGGCACCGGCGCGAACCTCGCCGCGATGTCGGCCTGGGTGCACGGCCGCGACCCCGAGCGCCCCGTCCACTACGAGGGCGACTACACCGGCGCGTACACCGACGTGTACTCGCGGATGTACTCCTCGATCCCCGAGACCGAGCGGATCGGCACCGACGGCTCGCTCACTCCGCTGCTCGGCTGCTCCCCCGGCGAGTCCGCTCGGCAGCGCTCCAAGCCCTTCCTGCTCTGCGAGTACGTGCACGCGATGGGCAACGGCCCGGGAGCGATCGACCAGTACGAGGACCTCTTCGACCGCTTCCCGCGGCTGCACGGCGGCTTCGTCTGGGAGTGGCGCGACCACGGCCTGCGGGCGCGCACGCCGGAGGGCGTCGAGTACTACGCGTACGGCGGCGACTTCGGCGAGGTGGTGCACGACGGCAACTTCGTGATGGACGGCATGGTGCTCTCCGACGGCACGCCCAGCCCGGGCCTGTTCGAGTGGAAGCAGATCGTCGCTCCGGTGCGCCTCACGGTCCGCGGCGACGGCGTCGTCATCGAGAACCGCCGGCACGACGCCTCCACCGCCGATCTGCGCTTCGCGTGGCGGGTCGAGCGGGACGGGCGGGTCACCGCGGAGGGAGTGCTCGACGCCCCGGTCATCGCGGCCGGCGACGCCGTGCACGTCGAGCTCCCCCCGCTCGAGGTGCGTCCCGGCGGCGAGACCTGGCTCACCGTCGACGCGGTCCTCGACGCCTCGACCGCCTGGGCGGAGGAGGGCCACGTGCTCTCCACCGGTCAGCACCTCCTCGCCGTGCCGTCGGCGGTGCCCGCGTGGACCCGCGCCGTCCGCGCCGCTCGGCCCCTCGAGGGCGGCGCGCTCGGAGTCGCGCGGTTCCGCGACGGCCGGCTCGCCTCCCTCGCCGGCCTGCCCGTCGACGGACCGCGCGCCGAGCTCTGGCGCGCCCCGACCGACAACGACGAGGGCGCGGGCTTCCCCGGCTACGTCACCGGCGACCCGTACGACGGCGACGGCCGCGGGATGCCGGCCCCCTCCTCCGCCGCCCGCTGGCGCGAGGCCGGACTCGACCGCCTGGTCGGCCGCGTGCAGGAGGTGGACGCCTCCGCCGGGCTCCGCCGCGTGACCCGCTTCTCGGCCGCGGACCTCGATGCGGGACTCCTGATGGAGGAGCGCTGGAGCGTCGACGGGGAGAGCACGGTCCTCCGCGTCGACCTCGTGCCGACCCGGGGCTGGGACTCCGTCTGGCCGCGGCTGGGCATCCGGATCGACATGCCCGCGTCGATCGACGGCGCGGAGTGGTTCGGCACCGGCCCGCTCGAGTCCTACCCCGACAGCCTCCGGGCCGCGCGGGTGGGGCGCTTCACGGCGGACATGGACCGGCTGACGACTCCGTACGCCCGCCCGCAGGAGAGCGGTCACCGCAGCAGCGTGCGCGAGCTGACGCTGACGGAGGCGGGCTCGCCCCGGCTCCGCATCGAAGCCGCGCGCGACCTGCACGGGCGCCTCCCCGGCTTCACCCTGGCGAGGCACACGCCGCGGGAGATCACGGCCGCCGCGCACCCGCACGAGCTGCCGGCGTCGGAGCGCGCGGTCCTCGTGATCGACGCCGCCCAGCACGGCCTGGGCTCCCGCGCGTGCGGTCCGGACGTGTGGCCCGACTTCCAGCTGCGGCCGGAGGCGCGGACGATCCTCCTCCGCTTCACCGCGGCCGGCTGAGCGCCGGGAGAGGACGAGGGAAGGCCCGCGGGATCGCGTCCCGCGGGCCTTCCCTCGTCCTCCGGACGCGTCAGTCGCTCTGCGTGCGCGGCAGCGGTCCGCCGATGAAGAGGTCCGTGTTCATGCGCCGGCGGCGCATCACGACCAGGACGGCCGCGCAGGCGACGAGCGACGCGGCGACCGCGCCGCCGCCGATCATCAGCGCGGTGGTCGGCGTGATGCCGGCCGGTCCCGCCGAGGCGGCCGTGCTGAGGAAGGCGGTGCGCGCGGCGCTGATCGCGGTGCCGCAGACCTGCTGCGCCTCCCACGGTGCGGCCGTGGTGTCGCTGTCACGGTAGGAGACGGTCACGGCTGCCGTGCGGTGCGACTCGCGGCCGAAGGCGACGACGCAGTAGACGGAGGGGTCGGGGTCGGCGATGACCGCGTCGCCCAGCGCCAGCTCGGCCCAGCCGATGGAGTCGGACTGCACGGCGACGTCGCCGGCGGCCAGGTCGGCGCGGGACCCGGAGGTCTCGAAGGCGCCCACGGCGACCTCCTCGTCGGCGTCGAAGCCCCAGACGGCGCCGCGGGGCGCCTCGGTGCTGCCGTCGCCGAGCTCGCGCGGCTCGAGCAGGAGGCCGTTGCCGGTGGAGGGCGCCAGCCGGAAGACGACCTTGGCGGCGGAGCCCTGGTCGCCCGTGAGGTCGACCGTGAAGGCGCCCGACTTGGTGATCAGCGCGGTCGGCACGGTCGCGGTGCCGCTCCCCGCCTCGAGGGTCAGCGGGGTCTTGGTGCCGTTCGGGTCGCGGAGGACCGCGGAGACGGCCTCGCCGCTGGCGAAGCCGGTGTACGAGAAGCCGACGCCGTAGAAGCGGGCGAGCTCGACGGTGAGCGCCTCCGGCTGCACGGCGAGCTCGCGGGTGAGGAAGACGTCCGCGGTCGCGGCACCGGCCGCCGGCTTCGCGCCCTCGGTCGAGGTGCCGAGCTCGGTGCGTCCGGGGGCCGACGCCGCCGGAGTGACGGCGCCCGCACCGGAGGAGCCGGCGCTGCCGGACGTGGTGGTGCCGGTTGTGGTGCCGCCGCCGGAGGTGCCGCCGGACGTCGCTCCGCCGGTGGTGCCGCCGCCGGAGCCGGAGCCGCCGGAGGACGATCCGCCGCCGGTGGAGGGCTGGCTCGGCTGCTGGGGCGCGGGGTCGACCGGTGCCGGATCGACCGGCGCGGGGTCCACGGGCGCGGGGTCGACGGGCGCGGGGTCGACGGGCGCGGGGTCGACGGGCGCGGGCTGCTCGGGTTCTGCCGGCTCCTCGGGCACTCCGGGAACGGAGGGCTCCTCGGGGACGCCGGGAACGGGGTCGGAGCCGCCGTCGCCCGGCTGCTCGGGATCCTCCGGCACGCCGGGGATGGTCGTCGCGGCCGGCTGCTCGACCGTGGTCGAGACCGTCGAGGCGGAGGGTGCCGCGACGGCCGCTCCAGGGAGGGCCAGGCCGAGCACGAGCGCCGCGAGAGCGGCGGCGGGCAGGGCGAGTCGGCGGGATGACGGCATGGCGGTTCCTTCCTCCACGGGCGACGATCTGCGTCCGCGCACGGAGGAGCGCACTCCCCCCTCACGAGGGTAAGGGCGAGAGGCGAGCTTTCGCGAGCCGTCCCGTCCCCCGTCAGAGGGACGTCGCGGTCGTGCTTCCGTCCGGACGGCCCGGTCGAAGCTCACCCGCGATCGAGGAGGGCCCGCCGGAGCCGCGCGGGATCGACCCGCCAGAAGGTGTGCACGCGCCCGTCGATCAGCACCACCGGGATCTCCTCGACGAAGCGCTCGTGCAGCTCGGGATCGTCGAGGATCGACACCTCCGAGACGGCGACCGACGCCTCGCCGCCCAGATCGGCGACCACCTGCTCGACCACGGTCCGCGCGTCGTCGCAGAGATGACAGCCCGGCTTGCCCACGAGCGTCAGCTCCACGTCCACCATGCGGTCAGTGTACGGCGGCCCCGGCGACGGGCGCCGAGACGGCGAGCGCCGCCGGGACGATCCGTGAACGCAGACGAGCGCCCGACCCCGGAAGGGCGGACGCTCGAGTGGGAAGAGGCGCGAGCCTACTTCTTGTTGCGACGCTGGTGGCGAGTCTTGCGAAGCAGCTTGCGGTGCTTCTTCTTCGCCATACGCTTGCGACGCTTCTTGATGACAGAACCCACGAAGACCTCACAACGTTCAGGGGGTCGACCGCCCGACGGGCGGCCGCTTACGAAAAACTGGCTCCCGCGAGCTTACACGACCCGGGGCTCCACCGTTTCCGGCTCCTCGGCGCCCCTCACTTGCGGATGCGCAGCGCCTCCGCGACCTTCGTCGCTCCCTCGCTGACGCCCCGCTGGATGTCCTGCACCACGGTGCTGACCTGGTGGGTGCGCTCGGCGAGCGCCCGGCCCAGCGACTCCGCCCGGGCCGCGGTCGGAGCGTCGAGCAGGGCGCCGGCCGCCTCGTCCTCGGCGAGGAAGGGCAGCAGCCAGTCCTCGACCTCCGCCAGCGGCGCGTACTCGAGCGCGTAGAAGCGGTGCTGTCCGCTCTCGCGCACCGTGACGAGGCCGGTCTCGCGCAGCACCTTGAGGTGCTTCGAGACGGTCGGCTGGCTCAGCTCGAGGCGCGCCACGATCCGCGACACGCTCATGCCCTCGGCCGAGCCGTCCCGCCGCTGCTCGAGCAGCAGGGCGAGGATGTCCCGGCGGGTCCCGTCCGCGATCACCCCGAAGATGTCAGCCATGCGCCCAGGCTAGTCAGCGCCCCGGGGGCCCGGCACCGAGCGGGTAGCATGGCCGCGATCGAGTGGAGGATCCGCCGTGGTGGTTCGGCAGCAGTTCCGCAGCCCCGTGGGCGTCTCGCCCGTCTCCCCCTGGTCGGGTTTCGAGCGGGCCCGCGACCTCATCGACGACTTCGCCGGACGCTCGCCGTCCCGCTTCGCGATCCTCATCTTCTCGGCGCTCGTGCTCGTCTTCACCCTGCTGTTCTCGCTGCCGGTGTCGAGCACCACGGGCACCGTCACTCCGTTGCACGACGCCTTCTTCACCGCGATGTCGGTGATCTGCGTGACCGGCCTCGCGACGGTCGACATGGCGACGCACTGGTCGGCGTTCGGCCACTCGATCATCTTCGTCGGCGTGAACATCGGCGCTCTGGGAGTGCTGACGCTCGCCTCGATCATGGGCCTGGCGATCTCGCGCCGCCTCGGGCTCCGGGCGAAGCTCATGGTCGCCAGCGACTCGAACCCGCTGCGGATCCACTCCGGCCCCGTCGCCGAGGGCCAGGCCGTGCGCCTGGGCGAGATCGGCGGACTGCTCGCCACCGTCGCGATCAGCGCCGCCGCGATCGAGATCATCGTCGCGCTCCTGCTGTTCCCGCGGATGCTGATCGACGGGATCCCGATCGGCGAGGCCGTCTGGCACTCCTTCTACTACTCCGCGATGGCGTTCACGAACACCGGCTTCGCCCCGAACGCCGCGGGACTCACCCCGTTCGAGGACGACTACTGGTTCCTCGGCATCCTGATGCTCGGCGTCTTCCTCGGCTCGATCGGCTTCCCCGTCATCTACGCCTTCTCCCGCGGCTGGCGGCGCCCGCGCAAGTGGTCGGTGCACGTGAAGCTGACGCTGGTCACCTCCGTGATCCTGCTCGTCGCCGGGGCCGTCCTCTACATCGTCCTCGAGTTCGACAACCCGAGGACCTTCGGCAGCCTCGATGCGGGAGACACCGTCTTCCAGTCCTTCTTCCTCTCGACGATGACGCGGTCGGGCGGCTTCTCGACGATCTCGGTCCCCGACCTCAACGGCTCGAGCCTGCTCGTGACGGACATGCTGATGTTCATCGGCGGAGGATCGGCCTCCACGGCCGGCGGGATCAAGGTCACGACCCTCGCGATCCTCTTCCTGGCCGCCTTCGCCGAGGCCCGCGGCAACAACGACATGGAGGCCTTCGGCCGCCGGATCCCGAACGACGTCCTGCGCCTGGCCGTCTCGGTCGTGCTGTGGGGCGCGACGACGGTCGCCGTGTCGAGCGTCCTGATCCTGCACATCACCAAGGCCTCGCTCGACCACGTGCTCTTCGACGTGATCTCGGCCTTCGCGACCTCCGGGCTCTCGACGGGGCTCACCGCGGAGCTGCCGCCGTCCGGGGTCTACATCCTGGCGCTGACGATGTTCATGGGCCGCGTTGGTACCGTGACTCTCGCCGCCGCGCTCGCCGCGAGCCAGCGGAGGCAGTTGTTCAGACGACCGGAAGAGAGGCCCATCGTTGGTTGACCGCATCAGGTACGACGCCCCGGTGCTGGTGATCGGCCTCGGGCGCTTCGGAGCCGCCACGGCCGGCCAGCTCGACCGCCTCGACCGCGAGGTCCTCGCCATCGACGCCGACGCCGGTCTCGTGCAGAAGTGGTCGGAGCGGGTCACCCACGCGGTGCAGGCCGACGCCCGCTCGCTCGACGCCCTCGCGCAGATCGGCGCGCAGGACTTCCAGGTCGCCGTCGTCGCGGTCGGCTCCTCCATCGAGGCGTCCGTGCTGATCACTGCGAACCTCGTCGACCTCAAGATCCCGCAGATCTGGGCGAAGGCGATCTCGCGCTCGCACGGCAAGATCCTCGAGCGGATCGGCGCGAACCACGTGATCTACCCCGAGGCGGAGGCGGGCGAGCGCGTCGCGCACCTGGTCTCGGGCCGCATGCTCGACTTCATCGAGTTCGACGACGACTTCGTGCTCGCGAAGATGTACCCGCCCAAGCCGATCCGGGGGCTGACGCTCACGGAGTCGGGCGTGCGCCGCAAGCACCGCGTGACCGTCGTCGGCGTCAAGAGCCCGGGCAAGCCCTTCACCTACGCGACCGAGCAGACCGTCGTCTCGAACCACGACCTCATCGTGGTCAGCGGCACCCCCAGCGACATCGAGCGCTTCGCGGCCCTCGGCTCCTGACCCGCGCCCCCTCCTCCTCCTCCTCTGCGGGATGCCGCTCCGGTACGCCCGCTCCGGCGTGTCGCGTACCCGAGCGGCGTCCCGCGGAGAGGAGGGCGGAGTCAGGAGGCGGCGAGCTCGCGGGCGCGGGCCAGCGCGGCGTCGGTCGCCCGCGTGAAGAGGGCGGCGAGGTCGGCCTCCTGCAGGACCGCGACGGCCCGTTCGGTGGTGCCCTTCGGGCTCGTGACCCGCCGGCGCAGCTCCGCGGGCTCCTCGCCGGAGTCCGCGAGCAGCTCGGCCGCGCCGCGGAACGTGCCGACCACCATCGTCGACGCCTGCTCCGGACTGAAGCCCTTCGCGACAGCGGCCGCGATGAGCTCCTCGATCAGCAGGAACACGTAGGCGGGCCCCGAGCCGGAGATCGTCGAGAGCGCGTCGAGCTGCGACTCCGGCACCTCGACCACCTCGCCGACCGTCTCGAACAGGCGGCGCACGAGCGCCAGGTCCTCGTCGCCGGACCGCGTGCCCGCGCTGAGGCCGGTGACGGCGCGGCCCACGACCGCGGGAGTGTTCGGCATCGAGCGGAGCACGGCGACGGACGCGGGCAGGTGCCGCTCGAACGTGGCCGCGGTCACGCCGGCGGCGACGGAGACGACGACCGCGCCCGGGGCGAGCGCGTCGGCGATCTCGTCGAGCAGGTCCGGCACCATGTGCGGCTTGACGGCCACGAGCACGATCGCCGCGCCCTCGACCGCACGCCGGTTGGCCTCCGGGTCGTCCGCGGTGGCGAAGGCGGTGACCACCGGGTGGCCGTCCCACGCGGCGGCCTTCGCGGAGTCGCGGTTGGTCACCCGCACGCCCCCCTCGACGCGCACGCCGGGAGCCAGCAGGCCCTGGAGGATCGCGCCCCCCATCGAGCCGAGGCCGAGGACGGCGATGGACGGGAGCAGGACGGGCGCATCGGTCACGCCGCTCATCCTACGAAGAGCCCGCGGCAAGGGGGTCCGGGTGCGGTCCGGGGCCTCGTAGGATGGCCCGACCATCCAGCGGCGAGCCCGAGGAGACCACGTGAGCGCATCCGGAGGCGGCACCGCGATCATCGCGGCGCTCGCGGCCAACCTCGGCATCGCCCTGACGAAGTTCGTCGCCTGGTTCTTCTCCGGATCCGCCTCCATGCTCGCCGAGGGCGTGCACTCGCTCGCCGACTCCGGCAATCAGCTGCTCCTGCTGCTCGGCGGCCGCAAGTCGCGGAAGGCCGCCGACGAGGAGCACCCGTTCGGCTACGGGCGCGAGCGCTACGTCTACGCCTTCGTGGTGTCGATCATCCTGTTCTCCGTCGGCGGCGTCTTCTCGCTCTACG
Organism: Rathayibacter sp. AY1C4; assembly: GCF_002932195.1. Taxonomy (NCBI): domain Bacteria; kingdom Bacillati; phylum Actinomycetota; class Actinomycetes; order Micrococcales; family Microbacteriaceae; genus Rathayibacter; species Rathayibacter sp. AY1C4. The sequence goes on from NZ_PSWE01000002.1 coordinate 111,111, forward strand.
AGGGCATCGAGAAGATCGCCGAGCCGCACGAGCTCGAGAACGCCTGGCTGCCGATCCTGGTCCTCGTGATCTCGATCTGCCTCGAGGGCTACTCGCTGCGCACCGGAGTGAAGGAGTCGAACCGGGTCCGCGGCTCGCAGTCCTGGTTCCAGTTCATCCGCCGGGCGAAGGCGCCGGAGCTGCCGGTCGTGCTCCTCGAGGACGTCGCCGCGCTCACCGGCCTGACGTTCGCGCTGCTCGGAGTCGGGCTGACCGTGATCACCGGCGACTCGGTCTACGACGCGATCGGAACGATCATGATCGGCACCCTGCTGATCGTGGTGGCGATCGTGCTGGGCGTCGAGACGAAGAGCCTGCTGGTCGGCGAGGGGGCGACTCCCGCCGACGCCGCCTCGATCCGCGCCGCGCTCGAGGCCGGGCGCGACGTCGAGCGCGTCATCCACATGCGCACCCTCTACCTCGGGCCGGACGAGATCCTCGTGGCCGCGAAGCTCGCCTTCCCGGCCGCCGAGACCCTCGAGCACGTGGCCGCCGGGATCGACGCCGCGGAGAAGCGGATCCGCGAGGCCGTCCCGGCCGCCACCACGATCTACCTCGAGCCCGACGTCGACCGCGGACGCGCGGGATCGGTGGCGGCCCGTCCGGCCGTGACGGAGGCGGAAGGGACGGCCGCCGCGGCCGCTCCGGCCGCCGCCGCTCCGCCCGCCGCCTCCCCGCCGGCCGCGCCGCACGGGAGCGCCTGAGATGCGCCGGGCCCTGGCGATCGTCAACGAGCGCGGTGCCGGGCTCGGCGCGCTCGAGCCGATGCTGACCGAGCGGGGGTTCGTCGTCGACGCCGTCGCAGGGACGGACCTCGACGCGATCGACATCCTCGCCCCCGACCTCGTCGTCACGCTGGGCTCCAGCGCCGGCGTCTACGAGACCTCGCGGCACCCCTTCATCAGCCCCGAGATCGCGCTCCTGCAGGACCGGATGCACCACCGCCGTCCCACGCTCGGCGTCTGCTTCGGAGCGCAGCTGATCGCGACCGCCCTGGGCGAGTCCGTCCATCCCGGATCGGCCCGCGAGGTCGGCTTCCGCCCGGTCGTGCTCACGGAGGAGGGCGCCGGCTCCCCGCTCCGGCACCTCGCCGGCGTCGACGTGATGCAGTGGCACGGCGACACCTTCGCGCTGCCCAGCGGAGCGGCGCTGCTGGCGTCGTCGCCGGCGGGCGAGGTGCAGGCGTTCGCCGTAGAGGACTGGCTCCTCGGCGTGCAGTTCCACCCCGAGCTGACCGGCACGATGGCTGCGCAGTGGCTCGAGGGCGACGGGGAGTGGGCGGGAGCGGCGGGCTACGACGCCGCCGCGCTCGCCGAGGACGTCGCGGCGGAGCGCTTCGAGCGGATGCACGCGGCGACGCGGCTCGCGCTGACGGAGTGGCTGGGCGCTCCGAGCTGAGGGGTTCGGCGGCGCTCGGCGTCAGCGGCGCTCGGCGTCAGCGGCGCTCGGCGTCAGCGGCGGTCGGCGAAGAAGTCGAGCAGGAGCCGCGAGCACTCCGCGGCGCGGACCCCGGGGTACACCTCGACCACGTGGTTGTGCCGGCGGTCGCGGAGGAGGTCGTGCACGGATCCGGAGGCGCCCGCCTTCCCGTCCCACGCACCGAAGACGACGCGGTCGATCCGCGCCGCCAGGATCGCTCCGGCGCAGAGCACGCACGGCTCGAGCGTGACCACCAGCGTGCAGCCCTCGAGATGCCAGTCGCCGCGGGCCTCGGCCGCCGCGCGGATCGCGACCACCTCGGCGTGCGCCGTCGGATCCCGCCGCAGCTCGCGCTCGTTGCGCCCGAGCCCGAGCACCGCACCCTCCGAGTCGAGGACCACCGCGCCCACGGGGACGTCGCCCCAGCCCGCGGCCCGCCGCGCCTCGTCGAGCGCCAGGCCCATCCACTCCTCGGAGCGGCGGGGGACGCGGAGATCGCTGTCGCGCATCGCTCCCCCTCCTGCGGCGGCCCGCTGCGGCCGGTGGGGCGCCGCTCCGGCCAGTAGATTGAGCTTATGCGCGTCCACGTAGCCGACCACCCGCTGATCACCCACAAGCTCACCGTGCTGCGTGACAAGCGCACCCCCTCCCCCACCTTCCGGCAGCTCGCCGAGGAGCTGATGACGCTCCTCGCCTACGAGGCCACCCGCGGCGTCCGCACCCGCACCGTCACCATCGAGACCCCCGTGACGCAGACCACCGGCCTCGCGCTCAGCGACCCGCAGCCGCTGGTCGTCCCGATCCTCCGGGCCGGCCTCGGCATGCTCGAGGGCATGGTCAAGCTCATCCCGACCGCCGAGGTCGGCTTCCTGGGCATGGCACGCAACGAGGAGACGCTCGAGCCGACCACGTACGCGGAGCGCCTGCCCGACGACCTGTCGAACCGCCAGTGCTTCGTCCTCGACCCGATGCTCGCGACCGGCGGCTCGCTCGTCGCGGCCATCCAGTTCCTCTTCGACCGGGGAGCGGTCGACGTCACCGCCGTCTGCCTGCTCGCCGCCCCCGAGGGCCTGGCCGCCGTCGAGAAGGCCTTCGGCGACCGCGACGTGACCATCGTCCTCGGCTCCCTCGACGAGAAGCTCAACGAGCTCGGCTACATCGTCCCCGGCCTCGGCGACGCGGGCGACCGCCTCTACGGCCTCGCGGGCTGAGCCCGCCGGCCCCCGGACGAGCGGGCCTCGCGTCGCACCCCGGAACAGGGAGCCCCGCTGAGCCGTGCCGGTCGGCCGGCGCAGCGAGGGTCTCGACAGCCCCCACCGCGACCGTCCGGCAAAGCCCGTCCTGCGGATCGAGCAGCCCGCGCAGCGGGCGCATCGAGGTCCCCAATCACGGCGCGCGCCTCCTCCCGAGCACCGGAACCACCCCCGACGCGCCGTCCATCCCCACGGAAGTGTTGACGCCGTGCACCGGCCTCCGCTTTACTGACGGACATGAGTGACACCCTGCACGCCCTGACCTCCCTCGAGGCCATCGGGAATGCCGGCATGATGATGGCCGGTGGCCCCGTCATGTGCTGTCGAATGTGTGCATGAGGAACTGACCTCGCCGGATCCCCGCACCGCCTCCGCCCGCTGATCGTCACGATCGGCTGAGCGTCCGAGGCGCGGACGATCCCCTGGATGCCCCGCATCCGTCTCTGCCGCCACCGCGCACCGCGGGCCGGCTCGATCGCGCACACCCGGATCCGCTCCCTCGGACACTCGTCCCGGATCCGACAAGCCAAGGACTCGTCATGACCCTCCTCCACACCCGCACCGTCACCGCCGCCACCTCCACCGAGGCGCCCCGCCTCCAGCCGGTCGCCGACGCCGCGCCCGCAGCGCCGCGCCTCCGCGCCGTCCCCCAGGGCACCGAGGCCCGCGGCTTCGCCCTCTACGTCGGCATCGACGAGGCCAAGGCCCGCGCCGCCGGAGTCGACCTCGGCCGCCTGGTCGAGGAGCTCAAGCGCGTCACGGCGCAGCTCGCCCCCGACGCCGAGACGTACGCCTCCGTCGCCCTCGCCCCGCAGGGCGCCGGCGGCCGCGACGTGGACGTGGTCCGCCTCGCGCTGCAGGACCCGGCCGCCGTCGCCAAGCGCCGCTCCGACGCCGAGCCCGACCCCGACCGTGCATCCGGCGGCGTCGTCATCGACATCTCCCGCAAGCGCGTCATCCTCGACGAGGAGACCACCCCCCTCACCTACAAGGAGTTCGAGCTCCTCCAGTACCTCGTGCTCCGCGAGGGCCGCACCATCGAGCGCGCCGAGCTCATCGCCTCGCTCTGGGGCGCCGCGGACGACGACGCGCCGAACGAGCGCACCATCGACGTCCACGTCCGCCGCCTCCGCGCCAAGCTCGGCCGCTACGAGGAGATCGTGCGCACCGTCCGCGGAGTCGGCTACCGCTTCGACCGCCACGCCGACGTCGCCATCCGCTACGCGTCGACGCCGTCGCCGGATCTGTTCTGAATTGCGAGGAGAACGCTTGCGTTCTCCTCGCCGCGGTCGGCTTCACCCGTTGTCTCGATTCGGAGAGCGGGTCGCGACCGGCTAGCGGGAAAAGCTGACACGCGTTTCCCGCGTTCGCCTCGAGGGCGGGACGTCCTCTCGGCCTCGACGGATGTGCGCGACCGCTCCTCAGACGTGGAGGGCTCGACGGCCCGCTGCGTGGTCGAAGCCGTGGCGGGGCGGGTCGCGCCTCACGGGGCAGGACGACGGGGCCGGGCCGCGTCGGCGGGGGACGAGGGCAGGGGGTGCTCGTCGTGTCCGTCAACGGTCAGGGATGGGCTGCGGTTCGGTGCGGACGTCGGAGGCAGCAGACGGGGCGTCCTGGGTCAGGAGAGAGTCGTGCGGAGCGCGGGCGGGCGCGGCGACGGGCGGGGCGGGGCGGCTCAGGGAGGATTCAGGAAAGAGAGGGTTGCGTCGTTACCGGGTCGTTATATAGTTCAAGTGCGTCGACCGTTTGCTGTGGCGGGAAGCGCGAGAAGTGATTGCAGGACACTCTTGGTGCAAGGGAATGAAGGCCGGCCGCTCGCCTCAGCGGCCGGCCTTCTGTCGTTCCCCCGGCCCCCTTCCTCCGACTCCCCTCCTCCCAGCACCCCGGCGTAGGCTGTACGGCGTCTGGATGTCAGGGAACCGCTTCCTGAGTGCCGTGAAGGAGGACCAGTGGGGTCGAGAGAGGCCGTCGCCGCCTGGGAGTCGCTCTTCCGCGCCCAGGTCCAGGTGATGCGCACCCTGAGCACCGAGTTCCCCTCGCGGGAGATCTCGATGAACGAGTACGACGTGCTCTTCAACCTCACCCGGCAGCCCGGTCGGCGCGCACGGCTGCGCGACCTGAACCGGCACGTCCTCCTGACGCAGCCCAGCGTCAGCAGGCTGATCGACCGGCTCGCCGCCCGCGGCTGCGTCGAGAAGAGCGAGGATCCGGCGGACGCCCGCGGCACGATCATCGCGATCACCGACGAGGGCTACGCGCTCTTCCGCCGCGTCGCGCTCACCCACATGAGGACCATCTCGGAGCAGGTCGGCGGCGTCCTCGACGAGGACGAGCTGAAGCAGCTGACCGCGCTCTGCGACAAGCTCCGCGACGGCATCGCCTCCGCCTGATCCGTCCCCGCTAGCACGGGCCGCAGCGACCGGCCAGGTCTTCGCCGCGGCGCGGGACTCGCGGATCATGGTGGTCACCATGAGTGACACCTCCCCCACCCTCGTCTGGCTCCGCGACGACCTGCGCCTGGCCGACAACCCCGCTCTGCGCGCCGCGATCGACCGTGGCGGCCCCGTCGCGGTCTGCTACGTGCTCGACGAGGAGTCGGCGGGCATCCGTCCGCTCGGGGGCGCCTCCCGCTGGTGGCTGCACGGCAGCCTCGCAGCCCTCGCCGCCGACCTGCGCGAGCACGGCGCCCCGCTGATCCTGCGCCGCGGGCCGGCCGAGGCCGTCGTCCTCCAGCTCACCGAGGAGATCGGCGCCGGAGCCGTGCACTGGAACCGCCGCTACGGGAGGGCCGAGCGCACCGTCGACGCGGCGGTGAAGGAATCGCTCCGCAACGGCGGCCTCGAGGCCGAGAGCCACCAGGGCTCGCTGATGTTCGAGCCGTGGACCGTGCAGACCGGCGCCGGCGGCCCCTACTCCGTCTACACGCCCTTCGCCCGCGCCTGCCGCGCCAAGCCGACGCCGCGCGCGCCGCTCCCCCGCCCCCGCTCGCTCGACGGCGTCACGGGAGAGATCGCCTCCGACTCCCTCGACGACTGGGAGCTGCTGCCCACGCGTCCCGACTGGGCGGGAGGGCTGCGCGAGCGCTGGGTCCCCGGCGAGAAGGCGGCGGCCGACCGGCTGCGCGCGTTCCTCGCGGAGCAGCTCGACGACTACGCCGACGGTCGCGACCGGCCGGCGGACGACGCCACCTCGAACCTCTCCCCGCACCTGAGGTGGGGCGAGATCAGCCCCTTCCAGGTGTGGCACGCCCTGGAGGAGGCGCACGCGAAGGGCCTGCACCGCGGCGACGGCAGCGACCGGTTCCTCTCCGAGGTGCTCTGGCGCGAGTTCTGCTACCACCTGCTGTTCCACTGGCCGGATCTGGCGACCGCGAACTTCGACACCCGGTTCGACTCCTTCCCGTGGGGACGCCCCGGCCAGGAGGCGATCGACGCCTGGCACCAGGGGCGCACCGGCTACCCCCTTGTGGACGCAGGCATGCGCGAGCTCTGGAGCACCGGCTACATGCACAACCGGGTCCGGATGGTGACCGCGTCGTTCCTGATCAAGAACCTGCTGGTCGACTGGCGGGTGGGCGAGGAGTGGTTCTGGGACACCCTGGTCGACGCGGACCCGGCGAGCAACGCCGCGAACTGGCAGTGGGTCGCGGGCTCGGGAGCCGATGCGTCGCCGTTCTTCCGGGTCTTCAACCCGGTCACGCAGTCGAGGAAGTTCGACCCGGCCGGCGAGTACATCCGCCACAACGTGCCGGAGCTCGGCGGAGTCGAGGGCGCCGCCGTGCACGAGCCGTGGACGCTCGGGGACACGCTGACCGGAGGGGCGGACGGCTACCCGGCGCCCCTCGTCGACCTCAAGGAGACGCGGGCGCACGCGCTGGACGCCTTCGCGCAGATCAAGAGCGCCCCGCGCGACATCTCGCCGCGGGGCGACGACTGAGCGTCGCCGGCTAGACGCGTCCCGCCGGGCCGGTGGAGCGGCCGGACGCGGCGAGCGGGTCCTCCTCCCCGCCCTGATCGCGCAGATCGCGGGCCGGGATGCCGACGAGCACCGCTCCGTCGGGCGCGTCCTTCACCACGACGGCGTTCGCGCCCACGCTGACGTCGGATCCGAGCACGAGCGGGCCCAGGACGACCGCGCCCGCGCCGACGACCACCCGGTCGCCGAGCGTGGGGTGCCGACGCTCGCGCCGGGCCGACCTCCCGCCCAGCGTGACGGAGTGGTAGAGCATGCAGTCGTCGCCGATCCGCGCGGTCTCGCCGATGACGACGCCCATGCCGTGGTCGATGAACAGACGCCGGCCGATGGTCGCACCGGGGTGGATCTCCACTCCGGTCGCCGCGCGCGCCGCCTGGCTGAGCAGCCGGGCGGGCAGGCGGAGGCCGCGCCGCCACCAGGCGTGCGCGACGCGGTGCACCCAGACCGCATGCACTCCCGGGTAGGAGAGGACGACCTCCACCGCGCTCCGGGCGGCGGGGTCGCGCTCCCGGGCGGTGCGGACGTCCTCGCGGAGCAGGGCGAGGAGCCCGGGACGCTCCGGTCCGGACGGGACGCGGCGCTCCGGCCGACTGTCGCGTCCGGAGCGGGGCGTCCCGCCTCGTCTCGAGGGGCTCAGCTGCGGAGGTCCTCGTACAGGACGGTCGAGATGTACCGCTCGCCGAAGTCGCAGACGATGGCGACGATGGTCTTCCCCGCGTTCTCGGGGCGCTTCGCGACCTCGAGCGCGGCCCACATGATCGAGCCGGAGGAGATGCCGCCGAGGATCCCCTCCTGCGCGGCCATCTCGCGGGCCACCCGCACGGAGTCGTCGAGCGTCACGTCGATGATCTCGTCGTAGACCTCGCGGTCGAGGATCGCGGGGACGAAGTTGGCGCCGATGCCCTGGATCTTGTGCGGCCCGGCGGTGCCCTGGGTGAGGAGCGGGGAGTCGATCGGCTCCACTCCGATGATCTGCACACCGGGCTTGCGCTCCTTGAGCACCTGGCCGACTCCGGTGATGGTGCCGCCGGTGCCGATGCCGGCCACGAAGACGTCGACCTCGCCGTCGGTGTCCTCCCAGACCTCCTCCGCGGTGGTGCGGCGGTGCACCTCGGGGTTGGCGGCGTTCTCGAACTGGCGGGCGAGGATCGCGCCGGGGGTCTCGTCGACGATCGCGCGGGCGCGCTCGACCGCTCCGCGCATGCCCTCGCTGCCGGGGGTGAGCACGATCTCGGCTCCGTAGGCGCGGAGGAGGACCCGGCGCTCGACGGACATCGTCTCGGGCATCGTGAGGACGACCTTGTAGCCGCGGGCGGCACCCACCATCGCGAGCGCGATGCCGGTGTTGCCGCTCGTGCCCTCGACGATCGTCCCGCCGGGGTGCAGCTCGCCGGAGGCCTCGGCCGCGTCGATGATGGCGACGCCGATGCGGTCCTTCACGCTGTTCGCAGGGTTGTAGAACTCGAGCTTGGCGAGGACCGTCGCCTGGTCGGCGCCCTCCAGCCGGTTGATGCGGACGAGAGGGGTCCTGCCGACGAGCTGGGTCACGTCGTCGTGGATGCGTGCCATGGTGTGCGCTTTCTGCCGGGGCCGGCCGCCCGGGGCCCCGGAGCGGTGGGTGGAACGGGTGCTGCAGCGCCCCTCGGAGCGGCGCTCCCCCCACGATACGGATGCATCGACCCGAGGTCAGCACTCCGGACGCGCCCGCTCCTGCGCATCACCCGCCAGCTCCTCATCTCCACCGGGAGGAGGACGCCCCGCGGGCGCACCCGTCACGTACCATGAACCCGGGGGATCGCGCGACTGCTCGCGAGGCTTCTCGCCACCCTCCCTCACATCTCCGCGGCCCGGCGCCGCGTCGAAAGGACGACCGCTCCATGGCACTTCCCACTGCATCCCGCCGCTCCGTCCGGCCGCTCGGGATGTCGCTGCGGGCGGTCATGGGGTTCATCGGGATGAGCGCCGTGGCGGGCGTCCTGATCACCGTCGGCGTCACGCCGGCCCTCGCGCTGACGGGCCTGGCGACGAGCAACACGATCGGCATGTTCCAGAACCTGCCGGGCTACCTCGACGTGGGCCAGCTGATGCAGCGCACCAACGTCTACGCGAGCGACGGGACGACCCTCCTCGCCTCCGTCTACGACCAGAACCGCGTCGAGGTCGGCTGGGACGACGTCGCGCAGTCCGCGAAGGACGCGGCCGTCGCCGGCGAGGACCCGCGCTTCTACGAGCACGGCGGCATCGACCTCCAGGGCACGCTCCGGGCCATCGCCGTCACGCTCACGGGCGACGACCTGCAGGGCGGGTCGTCGATCACGCAGCAGTACGTGAAGAACGTCCTGGTGCAGAAGGCGGAGTCGATCACCGACGAGGCCGCGCGCGACAAGGCCTACCAGGAGGCGACGGACCCGACCCCCGAGCGCAAGCTCAAGGAGATGCGCCTCGCGATCGGCCTCGAGAAGGAGGCGTCGAAAGACGACATCCTGCTCGGCTACCTCAACATCGCCCTCTTCGGGGGCACCGTCTACGGCATCGAGGCCGCGGCGAACTACTACTACGGCATCCCCGCGAGCCAGCTCTCGACCTCGCAGGCGGCCGCGCTGCTGGCGATCGTGAACAACCCGGCGAAGTTCCGCTTCGACAACCCGGGCGACGAGGCGAACGGCGCCGCCAACGGCTACGCCGCCACCAAGGAGCGCCGCGACTACATCCTCTCGGAGGAGCTCAAGCACGGCCGGATCGACCAGGCCGCGCACGACGCCGCCGTCGCCGAGCCGATCACCCCGAACATCACGGAGCCCTCGACCGGCTGCACCACCGCCGGCAACGCCGCGTACTTCTGCGACTACGTGCTGAACGTCCTCCGCAACGACTCCGTCTTCGGGGCGACCGACGACGAGCGCTATCAGCGCATCCGCCAGGGCGGCTTCGACGTCGTGACGACCCTCGACCTCGACATCCAGCAGGTCTCGCAGGCGGCGCTCAACGCCTACATCCCCTCCGTCGACCCGCGCTTCCAGGTCGGCGCGACGGCCGCCTCCGTCGAGGCGAAGACGGGCCGCGTGCTCTCCATGGTGCAGAACACGCAGTACAGCCAGGACGAGCAGTTCCTCGCCGCGAACCCCGGCTACAGCGCGATCAACCTCAACGTCGACCTCAGCATGGGCGGCGGCTCCGGCGTGCAGACCGGATCGACCTACAAGGTGTTCACGCTGGCGCAGTGGCTGAAGGCGGGGCACACCGTCAACGAGTCGTTCGCCTCCCCCACCTCCGGCTTCAGCTCCTACCCCCAGAAGTGCAACGTCGAGGGCGACGGCGGCTACTACGGCAGGTTCTCGCCTCGCAACGACGACCCGTCGGAGGACGCGAGCTCGATGAGCGCGCTCGGCGCGACCACGAACTCGATCAACACCGGCTTCATGGGAATGGCGCAGCAGCTCGACCTCTGCGACATCCGCACCACCGCCGAGTCGTTCGGGATGCACCGCGCCGACGGCCGCGAGCTCGCCAACGGGCCGGCCTCGGTCCTCGGGACGAACGAGATCGCGCCCCTGACGGTGGCCAACGCCTACGCGGGGATCGCGAACGACGGCACGACCTGCTCGGCGATCGTCATCGACCGGATCACCGACAGCGAGGGCAACGCCGTCGCCGCCCCGGCATCGGCGTGCACGCCCTCCGTGTCGCCCGAGGTCGCCCGAGGGATGCAGTACGCGATGCAGCGGGTGATGACCTCCGGAACGGCCTACGCCTCGAACCCCTTCGACGGGATCGAGCACATCGGCAAGACGGGCACCACCGACGAGGCCGCCGACGTATGGACGGCGGGCGCCAGCAAGGCCGCCTCCCTGGCGGTCTGGGTCGGCAGCATCAACGGCTTCGCCGACAACACCAAGCAGAACCTTCGCTTCATCAGCCTGACGGGCGAGAAGGGCACCATCCGCGCCTCCAACGCCCGGCACGCCATCTGGAAGCCGATCATGACGGCGCTCGACGAGAAGTACGGCGGCGACGACTTCACGGCACCGCCGGCCTCGATGCTCGCGTACTCGCCGCGATCGGCGGCGAACTCCGAGGTCCCCGACGTCACGGGCGAGACGGTCGAGAGCGCCACGGCGATCCTCACCGCCGCCGGTTTCGTCGTCGGGATGCACGAGTCGGTCGACTCCGCGACGATCCCGGAGGGCTCCGTCGTGTCGACGACGCCGAGCGCGGAGGAGACGGCGGTCGCCGGCGGGGTGATCCCCCTCCAGGTGAGCACGGGCAAGGCTCCGGCCAATCCGAACGACATCTCGGACCTGAACGGCGACCTGATCGAGTAGAGACGTCGCCCGTCCCGTGAAGGGGCCGATCCCTCCGAGGGTCGGCCCCTTCTGCTGTCGTGGCGCCGAGCCTGCGCGGGCGCCGTCGCGCCGACTCCGGGCGGACGGGCGTCCGGCGCGGCCGTGGCGCGCCTCGTCGGGGATGTCGCGGGCCTCGCCTAGGGTGCTGGTGCAGCGAGAGGATCCATCCTGAAGCGACCGAACGTCCCCGTCTTCCAGCCCCGTCGAACCGTCCACGGGGCTCTCGGCGCGCTGTTCGGATTCGTGATCGTCAGCGTCCTGGCGGGTCTGCTCGCCTCGCTCGTGGTCGCCCCCGCCGCCGCGCTCACCGGCGCGGCGACCTCCGGCACCATCTCGGCGTTCCAGTCCCTCCCGAGCTACCTCGAGGTCGGGCGCCTGATGCAGAAGAGCGACGTCTACGCGGGCGACCCGGACGATCCGACGCTGCTGGCCTCCTTCTACGACCAGAACCGGATCGAGGTGCCGGCCGACCGGATCGCCGACTCCGTGAAGGACGCGCTCGTCGCGAGCGAGGACCCGCGCTTCTACGACCACGGCGGGATCGACCTGCAGGGCACCCTCCGCGCCATCGCCAGCACCTACCTCCTCGACGGCGACACCCAGGGCGGCTCGTCGATCACGCAGCAGTACGTGAAGAACGTGCTGGTGCAGAAGGCCGAGTCGATCCCGGACGGAGCGGACCGCGACCGCGCGTACGCGGAGGCGACGGCGACCACGGCCGAGCGCAAGCTCAAGGAGATGCGGCTCGCGATCGGGCTCGAGAAGGTGTCCTCGAAGGACGACATCCTCCTCGGCTACCTCAACATCGCGCTGTTCGGAGGCACCGTCTACGGCATCGAGGCCGCGGCGGAGTACTACTACGGCATCCCGGCGGCCGACCTCTCCCTCGCGCAGTCCGCCTCGCTCCTGGCGATCGTGAACAACCCCGAGAAGTTCCGCTTCGACCGTCCGGACGACACGGCCAACGGCGAGGCGAACGGCTACGCGCAGACCCGGGAGCGGCGCGACTACATCCTCGACCGGATGCTCGAGACGGGGAGCATCGACCAGGCCGCGCACGACGCCGCGGCCGCCGAGGCGATCACCCCCGACATCACCCCGCCGTCCACCGGCTGCCAGACGGCCGGCAGCGCGGCCTACTTCTGCGACTACGTGACCCACGTCCTCCGAGACGACCCGGCGCTCGGAGCGACCGACGACGAGCGCTACGCGGCGATCAAGCAGGGCGGGATCAAGGTCTACACGACGATCGATCTCGATCTGCAGAGGACCGCGCAGGAGCTGATGGACGAGCAGGTCCCCTCCTCCGATCCGCGCTTCGACGTCGGGGCGACGGCGGTCGCCGTCCAGAACGGCACCGGGCGCATCCTCACGATGGTGCAGAACAAGCGCTACAGCCAGGACCCGGACGTGATCGCGAGCGGGCCGGAGTTCTCGGCGATCAACCTCAACGTCGACGCGTCCGCGGGCGGCGGCAACGGCTTCCAGACCGGCTCCGCCTACAAGGTGTTCACGCTCGCCGAGTGGCTCGACCGCGGGCACACCCTGCTCGAGCAGTTCGACTCGAAGCAGAAGAACTGGACCGGCTTCGCCGACAGCTGCGAGGGCACCTGGGACTACGACTCCTACAACCCCAAGAACGCCGGCGACGGCGGCTACACCGACACCCAGACGGCGCTGTACTCGACGATCTACTCGCTGAACACGGGCTTCACCGGGATGTCGCACCTGCTCGACCAGTGCGAGATCCGCAAGCAGGCCGAGGCCTTCGGAGTGCACCGCGCGGACGGGACCGCGCTCGTGCAGTCGCCGGGAGCGGTCCTCGGCACCAACGAGATCGCACCGCTCACCATGGCGACCGCCTACTCCGGCATCGCCGCGAACGGCACGACCTGCACCCCCGTCGCGATCACGGCGATCGTCGGAGCGGACGGCCGCGAGATCGAGCCGGTGGAGACGACCTGCAGCCGGGCGGTGTCGTCGAGGGTCGCCTCGGCGATGCAGTACACGATGCTCAAGGTGACCGCCGAGGGCACGGGTGTCGAGGACGATCCGAAGAACGGCATCCAGCACATCACCAAGACGGGCACCACCGACAACTCCGCCGACACCTGGGCCATCGGCGCCTCGACCGAGACCTCCCTCGCGGTCTGGGTCGGCAGCATCTCGGCACGCGCGGACGGCTCGAGGGTGAACCTCGACTCGATCGACTTCGACAGCGGCTGGGCGCCCTCGGCACGCCACCGGATCTGGAAGCCGTTGATGACGGCGATCGACTCCCGCTACGGCGGCTCCGACTTCCCGCAGGCCGACCAGTCGCTCATCGCGGCGCCGCAGGTCACCGTGCCGGACCTGTCGGGCCGGACCAGCGACTCCGCCGCACAGGCGCTGACCGCAGCAGGGCTCACTCCCGGAGCGACGTCGCAGGTCGACTCGACGCAGCCGATGAACACCGTGGCCGGCACCGGTCCGGCCGCGGGCACCCGCGTGGACATGGGATCGGTGGTGGGCGTGCAGCTGAGCACGGGGAAGGCGCCGCCCGCTCCTGCTCCGGGCGGCTGACACCGCTGGACCGGGATGTCGCCGGTCGGCGAGGATCTGCGACGGGAACGGGTCAGGGGGAACGGGTCAGGGAAGCCGGCTCAGGGCCCGACGGCTCCGGCGGGGAGGAGCCCGAACTCGACGAGCTCGTCGTCGGTGAGCAGTCGGCTGCGGATCATGAAGCGCTTGCCCTCGGGTGCTTCGACGCTGAATCCGCTGCCCCGCCCGTCGACGAGGTCGACGGTGAGGTGGGTGTGCTTCCAGTACTCGAACTGGGAGCGGGACATCCAGAAGTCGATCGGATCCAGGCCGTCGAGCCGGAGCGATTCGACGAGCACGTCCGAGGCGCCGGTGCGGAACGTCCCGGCGGGGAAGCACATCGGGGAGCTGCCGTCGCAGCATCCGCCCGACTGGTGGAACATGAGCGGCCCGTGCAGCGCCGTCATCCGGCGGAGCATGCCGGCCGCCTCCGCAGTGACGTCGACCCTCGTGGAGGTCATGAGTGGTGCTCCTTCGCTCGTGGTGCGGAATGTCTGTGTGCGCCCGACCGCTGACGGCGGACGCTCCTCCGGGCGGCGTCTCGATACGCCGCTGAGCGGACTACTCGATCAACATGAGGGGGCGCCCCCTCGTCCGATGCCTCGCCCGAAGGGCCGAGCACCGTTCTCCCGCGCGCCGTCAGGTGCCTCGCCCGCAGGGCCGAGCACCGTTCACCCGCGCGCCGCCAGGTGCCTCGCCCGAAGGGCCGAGCACCGTCCTTCCGCGCGCCACCAGGTACCTCGCCCGGAGGGCCGAGCACCGTTCTTCCACGCGCCGTCAGGTGCCTCGCCCGCAGGGCCGAGCACCGTCCTTCCGCGCGTCGCCAGATGCCTCGCCCGCAGGGCCCAGCACCGAACGACGGATCCGCGTGCCAGCGGATCCGTCTCGGTGCGGACGCTCCCCGCTCCTCCCCACCCGGCCACGTCGGCGAGCCGACCGCGGCACGGGCGACGAGGAACGAGGAGCCCGTGCCAACCAGCTCAGAAGAAGCCCATCGGTCCTTCTGCGTAGGAGACGAGGAGGTTCTTCGTCTGCTGGTAGTGGTCGAGCATCACCTTGTGGTTCTCGCGTCCGATGCCCGACTGCTTGTAGCCGCCGAATGCCGCGTGCGCGGGGTACTGGTGGTAGGTGTTCGACCAGACGCGGCCTGCTTCGATGGCCCGGCCTGCGCGGTAGAGCTGGGCGCCGTTGCGGCTCCACACTCCGGCGCCGAGGCCGTAGAGGGTGTCGTTGGCGATGCCGATCGCGTCGTCGAAGTCGTCGAAGGAGGTGAGGGCGAGGACGGGTCCGAAGATCTCCTCCTGGAAGATGCGCATCGAGTTGCGGCCCTCGAACACGGTCGGGTTGACGTAGTACCCGCCGCTGAGCTCGCCGCCGAGGTCGGCGCGGTCGCCGCCGATGAGCAGCTTCGCTCCCTCCTGCTTGCCGATGTCCATGTAGGAGAGGATCTTCTCGAGCTGGTCGTTCGAGGCCTGGGCGCCGATCATCGTCGCGGTGTCGAGCGGGTTGCCCTGCTTGATCCGCTTGACCCGCTCGAGGCCGTCTCCGACGAAGTCGTCGTAGATCGAGCGCTGCACGAGCGCCCGCGACGGGCAAGTGCAGACCTCGCCCTGATTGAGGGCGAAGAACGAGAAGCCTTCGAGCGCCTTGTCGTAGAAGGAGTCGCGTTCCGCGGCGACGTCGGCGAAGAACACGTTGGGGCTCTTGCCGCCCAGCTCCAGCGTCACCGGGATGAGGTTCTCGCTGGCGTACTGCATGATCAGGCGGCCGGTGGTCGTCTCGCCGGTGAAGGCGATCTTCCGGATGCGCGGGTGGGAGGCGAGCGGTGCGCCCGCTTCGAACCCGAATCCGTTGACGACGTTGAGCACGCCGGCGGGGATGAGGTCGCCGATCAGGTCGAGCAGCACGTGGATGGACGCCGGCGTCTGCTCGGCCGGCTTCAGCACCACGCAGTTGCCCGCGGCGAGCGCCGGTGCGAGCTTCCACACGGCCATCAGGATCGGGAAGTTCCAGGGGATGATCTGCCCGACCACGCCCAGCGGCTCGTGGAAGTGGTACGCGATCGTGTCGTGGTCGATCTCGGAGACGCCTCCCTCCTGCGCGCGGATCGCTCCGGCGAAGTAGCGGAAGTGGTCGATGGCGAGGGGGATGTCGGCGGCGAGGGTCTCGCGCACGGGCTTGCCGTTCTCCCACGTCTCGGCGACGGCGAGCAGCTCGAGGTTCGCCTCCATGCGGTCGGCGATCTTCAGGAGCATGTTCGAGCGCTCGGCGGGGCTGGTCTTCCCCCAGCTCGCGAACGCTTTCCAGCCCGCCTCGACGGCGCGGTCGACGTCGGCGGCGGTGCCGCGGGCGATCTCGCAGAAGGGCTTCCCGGTGATCGGGGTGATGTTCTCGAAGTACTGGCCGCTCGCGGGGGCGACGTGCTCGCCTCCGATGTAGTGGTCGTAGCGCGAGCGGAAGGAGGCGACGGATCCCTCCGTGCCTGGATTCGCGTAGACCGTGGAACCGGGCTCCTGCGGTGCCTGCTCGGCGACCTGGTCGGCGTACAGCGTCATGTGGACCTCCATCGACGTCGTTGTCGTGGGCGCGGGGTGGGCGCCCGGTCCTGACGCTACGTCGCGGGGGGTTGCACGACGTTGCACGGGTCGACGCACCGGCGGGAGCGGCGAGGACGGAGGCCGGGCGGAGACGCGGCCGCCCGAGGAGGAGGGCCCGGCGGCCCGGACCTCAGACGCTCGCGAGCAGGCGCTGGGCGATCCGGCTCATGTAGACGCCGTAGGTCACCGTGGCCGCTGCGGCCCCCGCGCCGACCCAGGACCACACCTGCGGCCAGGCGGAGCCGTCGACGAGGACCACGACGACTCCGATCGCTCCGACCAGCGTCGTCCAGGTGGCGAGCCAGAGGTCGAGGGTCCGGCCGAAGATCCTCGCCATCGGGTAGAAGTGCAGGCCCACGATCACGGCGATGGCCGGCACGAGGAACCGCTCGAGCCCGGTGCCGGTGAGGACGCCCACCGCGACACCGATCAGCACGCCCTCCGCGGCGAAGACCGCCCCGAACAGCAGACCGTTCGGCTTCGCCGCGTGGTCGGCGTCGGTGAGCTCCACCGCCATCCTCCGCCGGGCGACGAGGAGGCGGACGGCCTGCACGGCGAAGACCACGGCCGCGAGCGCGCAGAGGGTCACGGCGGTCGTCGCCGCCGGTGCAGGCCAGCCGACCGTGGTGTCGCTCGCCCACCACATCGTGAAGACCGCCATCAGGAGCAGACCCCCCGCGACTCCGCTCGCGAGGGCCCGGGGAGGTGGTGCGAGGGTGCTCATGCGTCGAGGCTAGCGAGACGGCTCCGCGGCTGGACGCTCCGGCGGGAGTCCCGGGAGCGACCGGGACGGCTCAGCGCTGCTCCGCCTCGATCGTCTCGAGGTGCGCGGCGACACCGGCACGCCGCGGCGAGCGGGGCGGGAGGACGCGCAGGAGCTCCCGCCACACCTCCGCGTCGTCGCGGCCGTCGGGGCCCTCCGCCCAGGCGAGGAGGGTCGCGGGCGCCGCATCGGCGAGGACGCTCGCCCGCACCCGCAGGCGCAGCTCGCCGGCGATCGCCCGGATCCCCGGCGCCTCGGACGAGGGCAGCGGCGCGCCCCGGTACGCGTCCAGGGCGAGGCGGTGGGAGCCGCGGTCGAGCAGGCCGAGCACCTGGCGGGCGTCGAGGTCGACCGGGCTCGCCAGGCGGTAGGGGCGCGAGAGGGGCACCAGGCGCGGGAGGGTCGGCTCGAGCGCGCGGCGCAGCCGCACCATCTCGGCGCGGACGGTGACCACCGCGTCGTCCCGGCCGTGGAGCAGGAGGGCGAGCTGCTCGGCCGAGAGCCCGGCCCGGTGCCAGGCGAGCAGGGTCAGGATCTCGGCGTGCCGGGTGCTCAGCTCGAGCGTCGCTCCGGCGGCCGTCACCAGGCCCGTCTCGCGCCCGAGGACCCGCAGGCTCGGCGCCCGGGCCGCCGCTGTGCTCCGTGCAGCGGGCCGCCGCGGGCGGAGGAGCCGCTGCACCATCAGCTCGCTCTCGACGGCGGCGGCGGTCGCCTCCATCAGCGGGAGGGTCTGCGGGGCGACGACGTCGGCGCCGCCGGTGATGTCGATCACTCCGAGGATCTCGTGCGTCTCGGGGTCGTGCACGGGGACGGCGGTGCAGCTCCACGGGTGCACGAGCGAGGCGAAGTGCTCGGCGCCGTGGATCTGCACGCCGTGATCGAGCACGAGGGCCGTCCCCGGCGCGGACGTCCCGACGTCGGGCTCGGCCCACGCCGCGCCCTCAACGAACGACATCCCCTCGGCGAGGCTCTTGAGGTGCTGGTCCCCGTCGATCCAGAGCAGCCGCCCGAGCGCATCGCCCACCGCGACCAGCACGCCGCTGTCCTCGTCGGCGTCGCGCACCAGCAGGCGGCGGATGACCGGGAGGACCGAGGCGAGCGGATGCCCGGTGCGGTACTCGCGGAGGTCGTCGCCCGAGAACGAGAGCGGTGCCGTCAGCCGGTCCGGATCGAGGCGCCGCCGCCGTGCGCGCTCCCACGACTCCTCGACCAGCGCGCGCCGCCGACCGCTGCCAGGGCGGGCCAGCCACGGGTTGGTCATGCGCTCCGCCTCGTCGTCGGGTCGGTGGGAGTCGACGCTACTCCGCGGAGCGCGGCGGCGCCTCTGTCCGCGCACCGGAACGGCGGCGCCCCCGCACCGCCAGCAGCAGCACCGCCGCCACCAGCACCGCGACGCCCAGGACGGCTCCCGCGGTCAGCCGCTCCCCCAGCACCGCCACGCCGAGGAGGGTCGCGGTCGCCGGCTCCAGGAGGGTGAGCGTCGAGACGGTCGCCGCGGGCAGCGCTCGCAAGCCGCGCGCGAAGAAGGTGTAGGCCACGGCGACCGTCACCACTCCGAGCCAGAGCACGGCCGGGATCGAGCCGGAGAGCCGCGACGGATCGCCCAGCAGCAGGAACGGGAGCGCGAGCAGCGCCGCGGCTCCGAACTGGGCTCCCATGGCGGCGACGGGGCTGAGCCCGCGCTCGAGCAGCAGCTTGCCGCAGACGGCGTAGAGCGCGTAGGAGGCGCCGGCGCCGGCCGAGGCGGCGAGGCCGGGGAGCGTCACGCCGCCGGATCCGCCGCCGCTGAGGAGCACCACGCCGACCGCGGCGAGCGCGGTCGAGGCGAACCAGCGCGGGCCCGGGGTCGTCCGCAGGACGAGCCACTCCAGCAGGCCGGTGAAGGCGGGAGCGGAGCCGAGGGCGACGATCGTACCGACCGCGACGCCGTTCTGCGCGGTGCCGGTGAAGAAGGCGGGCTGGTACGCGGCGACGCCGACCGCTCCGAGCACGACGAGCAGCACGACGGCGCGGGTCGGGCGGGAGCGGCTCCGCCGGCGCAGAGCCTCCACGCCGAGGAGAGCGGCCAGCAGGGCGCCGCCGAGGACGATGCGCGCCGCCCCGAGGAGGAGCGGATCCACGCCCGCCGCTCCGAGGGCCTGGGCGGTCCCCGTCGTGCCGAAGCAGACGGCGGCGAGGAGGACGGCGCCGATCGCCGAGGTCCGGGCCCCGCTCATCCCGCCCCGCTCCCCCGGCCGCCTGATGACCGGCTCCCAGTGTCCCAGGGATGGGCGCGTGCTCTTCCGCCTCTCGCACCGGGGGCCCAGGATGGAGGGACCGGACTAGCGGAGGAGCACGACGTGGGCATCGCGGAACCGTTCGACCTCGAGGACCACCACCGCAGCGCGCACGGCGCCCTGCGCGAGCACTTCTCGGTGCGCGAGTTCGAGGAGGTGCCGCTGGACCGCGAGGCCATCGTCGCCACCGCGTACCTGCGGGCGATCGAGCACGCCACCGTGGCCCGGGTGCTCCCCCTCGCGCGCGCCCACCCCGACGAGCAGGTCCGCGCGTTCGCGTCCGTCTGGGCCGCCGAGCGGCACCGGATCGCCGACGCCCTGGGCGACGTGCTCGCGGCCTCGCCGCAGATCCGCGGCATCGACATCCGCCCGCCGGAGCCGACGGTGAGGTCGCGCCCGCTCCTCGACCGCGCCGCGGCCTCCCTCGCCGGCCCCGTCGCGCTGGCCCTCGCGGTGGACGCCCGGGTCGCGGTGCACGGCTACCGCCGGCTCGCCCGGCTCTCGCTGCACCCCGAGATGGAGCGCCTCGCCGAGACGGTCACGGGCATCCTGGAGCGGCAGGCCGACTTCTTCACGGTGCACGCGGCGGGACGCCTCGGACGCCCGCTGCCGCGCCGGGTGCAGGCGGCCGGCCTGCTCGCCGTGCTGCGCCTCCCGATCGGCGAGGCCGACCTGCCGGAGGCTCTCGCGCGCGAGGGCCGGGAGCTCGTCTTCGGCCGGGACGA
Organism: Rathayibacter sp. AY1C4; assembly: GCF_002932195.1. NCBI lineage: Bacteria > Bacillati > Actinomycetota > Actinomycetes > Micrococcales > Microbacteriaceae > Rathayibacter > Rathayibacter sp. AY1C4. Next base: position 131,081 of record NZ_PSWE01000002.1, read on the forward strand.
CGGCGGACTCGACGGGATCGACGCGGGCGTCGTCGCGGCGTTCGCGCTGCCCTGCACGGCGGCCCGGCGGCTCGTGCACCCGTACCGGCCGGTGTCGATCCGTGCCGCGCACCGCCTCGGACGACTCGCGGCCGACACCCGCGCCGCCGTCACGACCCTGCTGGAGCAGGTGCGCGAGTAGCGGCGGCGCTCAGCCCAGCAGCTCGCGCACGTCCTCGGCGGTGATCCCGCCGGTGGCCGCCGCGCCGTCGTCCGACATGACCGCGGCGAAGAGCGCGGCCTTCGCCTCCTTGAGGGCCATCACCTTCTCCTCGATCGTGTCCTTCGCGACCAGGCGGTAGACCATGACCGAGCGGGTCTGCCCGATGCGGTGCGCGCGGTCGACCGCCTGCGACTCGGTGGCGGGGTTCCACCACGGGTCGAGCAGGATGCAGTAGTCGGCCTCGGTGAGGTTGAGCCCGAAGCCGCCGGCCTTGAGCGAGATCAGGAACACGCCCGCCGCGCCCGAGCGGAACCGATCGATGACCTCGTCGCGCTTCTTCGTCGCTCCGTCGAGGTAGGCGTACTCGATGCCCGCCGCGTCCAGCCGCCCGCGGACCCGGCCGAGGAACCGCGTGAACTGGCTGAACACCAGCACGCGGTGCCCCTCGCCGAGTGCGTCGCCCAGCAGCTCGTCGAGCAGGTCGAGCTTGGTGGAGGGCACGCTCTCGTGCGCCTCGTCGACCAGTGCCGCGTCGAGCGCGACCTGGCGCAGCACGGTCAGCGCGCGGAAGATCGCGAAGCGGTTCTTCTCGAAGTCGCCGATCAGGCCCAGCACGCGCTGCCGCTCCCGCGCCAGGTACGTGTCGTAGACCTTCCGCTGCTTCGGGCCGAGCTCGACCTCGAGGGTCTGCTCCTGCTTGGGCGGCAGCTCCTTGGCGACGAGCTCCTTGGTGCGCCGCAGCATCAGCGGGCGGATGCGCCGCCGCAGCTGCGAGAGCTTCTCGCTGTCGGCCTCGCGCTCGATCGGCTTCTGGTAGAACTCGACGAACCCGGCGGGCGAGGGGAACAGGCCCGGAGCGACGATCGACAGCAGCGACCAGAGCTCCATCACGTTGTTCTCCATCGGCGTTCCCGTGATGGCCAGCTTGAAGGGCACGTCGAGCCGGCGCGCGAGCTGGTGCGTCGCCGACTGGCGGTTCTTGACGAACTGCGCCTCGTCGAGGAGGAGCCCCGACCACTGGATGCCCGAGTACGACTCGTAGTCGAGCCGGAACAGGGCGTAGGAGGTGACGACCAGCTCGGCCTCGCCGATGACGCTCGAGAGCGCCTTCCGCTTCTTCTTCGACGTCTCGTCGATCCCGACGACGCGGAGGTCCGGGGCGAAGCGCTTGGCCTCGCCGACCCAGTTGGGCACCACGCTGGTGGGCGCGACGACGAGGAACGGGCGCGGCGAGGTGCCCGCCTCCGCGGCCGCGGCGCGCTGCTCCTGCATCACCCGGGTGACCAGGGCGAGGGACTGCACGGTCTTGCCCAGGCCCATGTCGTCGGCGAGCACGCCGCCGAGCTGGTTGTCGTAGAGGAACGAGAGCCAGTCGTAGCCGAGCTGCTGGTAGGGCCGCAGCTCCACGGCGAAGCCCTCGGGCAGGACCCGCGACTCCAGCGCACCGGTCGCGGTGAAGCCGGAGAGCCCCTCCACGGAGCGGCGCCAGGCGGCGGCCTGGGCCTCCACGACGCCCAGCTCGACCAGCTCGTCCCAGAGGGAGGACTGGAACCGGCTGATCCGCAGGGTCTCGCCGGGGTCGTCCGAGAGCTCGCGGGCCTCGGCGATCAGCTCGCGGAGGCGGCCGAACCGCTCGTCGTCGAGGGCGAAGTAGACGCCGCTGGGCAGCACCATGTACTCGTCGCCGCGGGCGAGCGCGAGGAAGATCTCGGCCAGCGGGACCGCCTCGTCGTTGACGGTGACGGAGATCTCGAGGTTGAACCAGTCGCGGCTGTCGGGCTGGGCGACGGTCTGCACGGCGACCACGGGGGCGGTCTGCGCCTCGCGGTACTCGACGCGCTCGCCGATCTCCTCGATCTCGACGGTGCCGAGCTCGCGGAGCCGCTCGACCTCGCCGGTGAGGAAGCCGACGGTCTGCATGCCGCGCAGGTCGAAGGTGGGGCGCAGGCGCCTGCTCGACGGGGACACCAGGGCGGGCGTCGACTCCGGGTCGAGACCCGCTCCCACGAGGGAGTCGAGGATCCGCTGCTCGGCCTCGGGGTCGCGGTAGCCCGCGTCCTCGCCGACCCGCAGCGGGAGCCGCTCGGCGTCCACGCCGCCGCGCGCCCCCTCCACTCCGTAGCGCCACCACCACGAGCCGCGCAGGCCCGCGCCGTCGGTGTGCTCGAGGGTGAGGCCGAGGCGCGGCTCGGGCACCGCGGGCGCCTCGAAGGAGCCGTCGCGGGAGACGATGTCGAACAGCCGGTGCAGCCGCTGGTAGTGCTCGGTGAGGAACGCCGACTCCTCGGCCACCGGGATGCGGATGGCCTCGCGGCTCCAGAGGAACGTGCGCGCGGAGGACAGCAGCGGCGCGGCGAACGGGATGAGCGTGACCGGGCGGGCGCGCATCTCGTCGCCGCCCTCCCACGTGTAGAGGCCGACGGCCGGGTCGCCGATGAAGCCGAACTCCTCGGGCGCCGGGTGGTCGCCGATCGCGACGAGCGAGCGCAGCTCGAGGCCGGCGGCGGTGCGCGTGACGTCGATGGAGGCGGTGGCCGTCGTGTCGAGGATCTTCAGCGGCGTCTGGTCGCGGTCGCCCATCACCAGGCCGATGCCCGCGCGGACGGCGCCGTGCAGTGCCGCCCAGATCGCCTCGCTCCGGCACTGGTCGAGGTAGAGCCAGGTGTCGGGCGAGTAGTAGCTGGAGGCGCTGTGCCCGGAGAGCAGGCCCTGCATCTCGCGGATCACGTCGATCTGGCGCTCGTCGTAGTCGTGGCTGTAGTGCAGGTAGCCGAGGTCGCGCCAGCTGGTGCCGGTGCGGACCCAACGATCGCGGTCGCCCATCCGCACCGGGCGCACGCCCAGGCGCGGGCGCGGCTCGGGCGGCGGCCGGTAGGAGTTGTAGCGGCCGGGCGGGCGACGCACGGGCTCGCCGGGCAGCAGCTCGAACTGCAGGCCGAGCGGGATGCCGGTGTGCGAGCGCTCCGCGCCGGCGAGGAGTGGGGCGAGCGCGCTGCGCCACTCCGGGACGGCGTCGACAGCGGCCTCGCCCGGGAAGGGACCGGCCACTCCGCCCTCGCGCTCGCGGCGCAGGGCCTCGATCAGGACGGCGGCGACGTGCTTGCACTCGTGCTTGACCGGGCAGCTGCAGGCGCCGCCGAGGAGGGTCCAGTGCTCGCCCTCGTCGCGGAGCTGCACGCTCACGGCGTACGGCGAGCGCCCGGATCCGCGGACCTGGCCGAAGAGGCGGGTGCGGCCGCCGAACCACTGCAGCTCGCGCACGCGGCCCTCGTCCGCGTACGCGGTGCCCTTCTCAACGGCGGCGGTTCCGACGAGGGCGCGGATGTCCTGCTCGGAGAAGGGCTCGTGGCCGGCGGTCACCGGCCCGGGTGCGGCCGACGGCAGCACCTCACCGGGGGGACTCTGGCGGGCCATGGACCTCACGCTCTCCGCGCTCGAACGAGCGCATCCGTCTATTCAACCCGATTCCGGAGGCGCTGCGAGCCGCGGGCCGGGATCCGTGGAGGACGCACGGCCGTCCCTACGATGGAGGGATGCCCCGTCTGGCCGTCGTCTCGGCGCACACCTCCCCGCTCGAGCAGCCGTCGACGGGCGACGCGGGCGGGATGAACGTGTACCTCGCGGCGGTGCTCCCGGAGCTGGCGGCGCTCGGCTGGGAGATCGAGGTGCTGACCCGCGGCGAGGGCGTCCGGAGGCTCGCGCCGGGTGTGCGGGTGGTCGGCGTGCCGGTGCCGGCGGGCGACAAGTACGCGCTGGCGTCCGCGGCGCCGGAGTTCGCGCGCGCCGCGGAGGGGGCCGACGTCGTGCACTCGCACTACTGGGTGTCGGGCCTCGCGGGGGCGCTCACCGGCCGGCCGCACGTGCACTCGATGCACTCGGGCTCGCTCGCGAAGAACGCCCGGCTCGCCCCGGGCGACGTCGCGGAGCCGCAGCAGCGGATCGACGCGGAGCGCTCCGTGCTCGCCTCCGCCGACGCGATCGTGGTGGCGGGCGCCTCGGAGCGGGAGGACGTCGTCAGCGGGTACGGCGCGGAGCCGGACCGGGTCGTCGTGGTGCCCCCCGGAGTCGACGCGCGGTTCCGCCCGGGCGGCGGCGAGCGCTCCGGAGTCGTCCTGGTCGGCCGGGTGCAGCCGCTCAAGGGCCAGCTGCTGGCGGTCGAGGCGCTCGCGAGAATCGCGCCGGCGGAGCGGCCGGTGCTGCGGCTGGTGGGCGGGGCGGCACCGGGCCGGGAGTCGTACCTCGACGCGGTGCGCGCCGCGGCGGCTCCGCTGGGAGACCGCGTGCTGATCGAGGGGGCCGCCGACCGCGACCGGGTGGCGGAGCGGCTCCGGAGCGCGCAGCTGGCGCTCGTGCCCTCGGCGGCCGAGACCTTCGGGCTGATCGCGCTCGAGGCGGCCGGCAGCGGCACTCCCGTGCTCGCGCGCAGGACGACCGGCCTGGTGGACGCGGTGCGCGACGGCGGGAGCGGCGTGCTGCTCGACTCCGACTCCCCCGCGGCGTGGGCCGAGGCGATCCTGACCCTGCTGGGCTCGCCCGGTGAGCTGGCGCGTCTCGGCCGCGGCGGCGTCGACTGGGCGGCCGCCCACTCCTGGCCGGCCGCCGCCGCCCGGCTGGACGCCGTCTACCGCAGCCTGTCGGCTCACTGAACGAACCCCGAACCGTCGACGGACCCCGCTCCGCCGGGTCACCTCGACGGGTCGGGGCTCCCTCGGTGCAGGGATGATGTCAGTCGGCGATGGCGGGGGCCCCGGGGTCGAGGCGGGCGCCGCGAGTGGAGCGGTACCAGGGCGCCAGGCGGTCGGGCGAGACGGCGACCATCGCGGCGCCCGTGAATCCGGCGTCGTTGCCGAAGCGGGCGGGGACGATCTCGGTGCCGATGTCGAGGAAGCGGGCGAACTCGTCGAAGACGTGCGCCGCCGCGCCGCCGATCACGAACAGCTGCGGCGAGAGCAGCATCTCGAGGTGCCGGTAGTAGACGCTGAGGCGACCCGCCCACTCCTCGAGGGTGATGCCCTCGCGGCGGACGGCCGAGAAGCCGACCTGCGGCTCGAAGTCGGGACCGTCGATGTGCAGGTGCCCGAGCTCGGAGTTGGGGATCACCACGCCCTCGTGGACGAGCGCCGTCCCGATGCCGGTGCCGAGGGTGGTCAGCAGGAGGAGGCCCTCGCGTCCGCGCATCGCGCCGAACTCGCGCTCGGCGACCCCCGCCGCGTCCGCGTCGTTGACGACGACGACGTCGACCCCGGTCGCCTCCGAGAGGAGGGCCTGCGCGTCGAGCCCGACCCAGCGCTGCGAGACGTGGGTGGTCTGGCGGACGATGCCGCCGCGGACGATCCCGGGGAAGCCGACGCCCACGGGCGTGCCCGCGATCGGCGAGACGTCGCGGACGATGCCGGCGATCGCCTCGGCGAAGTCCTCGGGCTCCTTGCCCAGCGGGTTCGCGACCGCGAAGCGCCGAGCCGCCCGCTCGCCTGTGGTGACGTCGACGAGGGACGCCTTGATCGACGTCCCCCCGATGTCGACGCCGACGGCGAAGCGCGGGAGGAGGCCGTCGTGGGGCTGGGTCACGGATGCTCCGTCTGCAGTGGTGGCGAGTGCGGGGACTCGGGAAAACGGTCGGCCCGTCGGATCCGGGATCGCGACGAGCCGAAGGCGATTCTACGAGCCGTCAGGTGCGCGCGGGCTCCGAGAGGGCGCGGAGGACGAAGTCGATCACCGGCTCGTAGAGGTGGACGGCCAGCCCGTCGTCGATCGGGACGACCACCTCGATCGAGCCCTGCGCCTCGGCGACGAACACCGCCGGGTCGTTGCAGTCGGCGATCGCGATGACCGGCAGCCCCCGCCGGCCGGCCGCGCCCGCGAAGCCGTGGTCGGCGACGACCAGGTCGGGGCGGACGCCGAGCTCGTCGAGGCGGTCGAGCAGCGCGTCCATCGGCTCCGGCGAGTGCGTGTGCTGCAGCCCTCCCCCGCGGTAGACGCAGGTGACCCCGCCGGTGCACCACAGGGCCTGGTGCTCGTCCGCGAGAGGCACGCGGATGCCGTCGGGGGCGGCGAACGGGAGCGCGTTCACGTCGATCACGCGGGCGCCCCGCTCCGTCGCGGCAGCAGCGAAGCGGCGGTAGACGTCCATCAGGGTCGCGGGGTGCGCGGTGGCGAACAGGAGGAGCGCCCCCTCGCGGACAGCGGCGGCGAACCGCTCGCGGTAGCGGGCGAGCCCCGCGACCGTCAGGCGGGCGTCGATCCGGTCCTGCCCGCTCTCGAAGGAGGGGTCGGTGCTGATCCCCACGCGCTCCCCCATCAGCGCGAGCAGTCTCTCGAACGTCCAGTCCTCCGCCACGTCCACCCCGTAGAGGTGCGCGGGCTCGCGGGCGGCGAGGCCGCGGAGGTTGCCGAGGTTGCTCGCGCGGCCGGTGAGGACGTCCCCGGCGAGGAGGGAGGAGTCGAGGTACGCCTCGAGCTCGGAGTCGGGAAGCGGCATGCGGGACCTCTCGATCGACGGGGAGCTCCCAGGCTACGGGCAATTCAGGTGTTGACATCCGATCCTTCACCGATATATCGTTACTGCATCGCCGACAGATCGGAAGCAGCCGCTCCCGACGGGCGACCGGATCCGATCGAAAGGGATCCCCTCACGACAGAGAGCAGCACACCCATGAACTCCAGGACCTTCTTCTCCGACGACCGCCGCGACTCCTGCGACGGCGACCACTCCTCCCGCCACGAGCACCCCGGACGCGGACAGCGCCGCGGACCCGGCGGTCACGGCCGCGGCTTCGGGCCCGGCTTCGGCTTCGGCCCGGGCTTCGGCCCCGGCATCGGCGGCCCCTTCGGCCGCGGCGGAGGACGCGCCCGACGCGGTGACGTCCGCGCGGCTCTCCTCTCCCTCCTCTCCGAGAAGTCCTCGAACGGCTACGGCCTGATCAAGGCCATCGCCGAGAAGACGAACGGATCGTGGCGTCCCAGCCCCGGCTCCGTCTACCCCACCCTCCAGCAGCTCGTCGACGAGGGCCTCATCACGGCCGTCGGCGAGGGCCGCGGCACCGAGTACCAGCTCACGGACGCGGGCGGCACCTACGTGCGCGAGCACGCCGACGAGCTCGACGCGGCCTGGGAGGCCACTCCCGGCGCGAGCGACGCCGATCGCGCCTTCATGGAGAACGTCGGCAAGCTGATGGGCGTCGTGCAGCAGTTCCGCGGAGCGACCGAGGCGCAGCGCGCCGCCGCGTCCGCCAAGCTCGACGAGACCCGTCGCGCGCTGTACCTCATCCTCGCCGACTGACCTCGGCTCCCCTCCCGCGATCCGTCGCGGGAGCCCCCGGACGGACGGGACCCCTCGCCTCGGCGACGGGGTCCCGTCCGTTCCTCTGTCTCGGGAGCCGGCGCCTCAGCGGGCGGCGGACAGACGGGCCAGTCCCTCGTCGAGGGTGACCGACGGGCTCCACTGCAGATCGGCGCGCGTGCGGCGCTGGTCGAACCAGTGCGCGGTCGAGAGCTGCTCGGCGAGGAAGCGGGTCATCGGCGGCTCGTCGGCGCCGGGCCGCACGGCCCACACGCGCTCGACGAGCGAGCCCGCAGCGCGGGCGACGGAGGCGGGGACGGACCAGCGCGGCGGCTCGACGCCCGAGGCGCGGCAGATCCCGGCGAGCAGCTCGGCGACCGGGCGCGGCTCGCCGTTGGTGACGACGTAGGAGCGGCCGTGCACCTCCTCCGCCCGCCCGAGAGCGGCGACGATCGCCGAGGCGGCGTTGTCGATGTAGGTGGAGTCGATCAGCGCCTGGCCGTGCCCGAGGAGCGGCAGCCGGCCGGCGCGCGCCCGCTCGACGATGCGGGCGACGAGCTGGGTGTCGCCCGGACCCCAGACCAGGTGCGGGCGCACGGCGACCACCGCGAAGCCGGGGGCGTCGGCAGCGAGGGCCAGCAGCTCGGCGCGGGCCTTGGTGCGCGCGTAGTCGCCGCGGGCCCGGTCCGGATCGGCGGGCTCGGCGTCGTCGCCGGTGATCGAGGAGCCGGAGTGGGCGACGGAGGGCGACGAGATCTGGACGAAGCGGCTCACGCCGGCGCGGGCGGCGGCGGCGAGCAGACGCCGGGTGCCGTCGATGTTCACGCGGTCGAAGTCGCCAGGATCGCCGGCGAGCGAGACCTTCGCGGCGAGGTGCACGACGCCCTCGGCCGCGTCGACGGCCTCCTCGACCGCGCGCGGATCGGTCAGGGAGCCTCGCGCCTCCTCGACGCCCGCGACCCCGGAGAGCCGACGCTGGAAGGTGCGGACCTCGTGCCCCTGCGCGACGAGGCCCGCGGCCACCGCACCGCCGAGCAGGCCGCTCGCGCCGGTGACCAGGACCCTCACGGAGCCACCATCGGGCCGCCGGCGAGCACGCCCTCGGCCCAGCGCGAGAGCGCGGCCCGGTCGATCTTGGAGTTGTGGCGGATGTCGGTGGGCAGCGCCGGGACGACCAGCACCGCGGCGACGGGCCGGTCGACGGCCGCGCGCACCTCGGCGGCGAGGGCCTCCTCGGCCAGCACCACGCGGCGCGCGCCCGAGCGCAGCTCGACCACGGTGACCAGCTGCGCGACTCCGCGCGGGCCGGCTCCGACGATCGCGGCGCGGGCGACCGAGGCGACGCGCGCCTCGATCCGCTGCTCGGGTCCGACCGGCGTGACCACACCGTCGGGCGTGACGACGACGTGCGGCATCCTGCCCTCGACCCAGAGGCGGCCGGCGGAGTCGATCCGCCCGACGTCCCCGGTGCGGTGCCAGCGCTCACCCGGGACGGCGCCGACGCGGGCGGCACGGTCGGTGAGCCAGAGGCGCTCGTAGTGGTCCTCGACGTGACCGGCCGAGACGACGATCTCGCCGGTCGTGCCGGTGATCTCCTCCGGCTCGTCCGCGGCGCGGCCGTCGGCGTCGAGCGGGGCGATCCGCAGCCGGACGCCCGCGGCGGGTACGCCCACGCAGACGCCTCCGCGCGGATCGTCATCGGCGGCGGCCTCGCGGATGCCCTCCAGCGACGCGTCGGTGAGCAGCAGCCCCTCGGTCATGCCGTAGGGAGTGCGGGCGGAGGCGTTCGGCATGAGCGCCTGCGCCTCGCCGAGCAGTCCCGCCGAGACGGGGGCCCCGGCCGAGAGGAAGGTGCGCACGCCGGCGAGGGCGCGGTGGTCGTCGGCGTCGAGCGCGCCGGCGGTGGCCACGACGTTGGCCAGTGCGGCCGGCGAGAGGAACAGCACGGTCGCGTCGACCCGGGCGGCGGCCGCGGCGACGGCGGCCGCGGTGAGCGTCCGGGGCGCGGTGACGTCCATGTCCGGAGTGGCGGAGCGCGTGCCCAGCGCGGGACCGAGCAGGGCGAACGGCGCGAAGCCCGCGACGAGGCCGGTGCCCGGTCCGATCCCGTACTGGCGGGCGAGCGCGTCGCGGACGCCGGCGAGCTGCCGGTGCGTGTAGACGACGCCCTTGGCGGGGCCGGTCGAGCCGGAGGTGAACAGGATCGCGGCCACGGCGTCGGCGGCGGGAGCCTCGCCCAGCGCCTCCGGGTCGGCGGCCAGCTCGGCGCGGCCGAGCTCGATCAGCTGCCCGAGCGAGGTGTCGACCCCGAGGGCCGAGGCGGAGGCGCGGGGCAGGGTCTGCGTCGAGACCCGGCCGCCGGGCCAGCGGAGGGCCCGCGCGACGGCGAGGCCGGGCAGGGCGCCGACCACCAGATCCGGCCAGGCACCGCGGACCGCGCGGGTGAGACCGCGCAGGCCCAGGCCCGCGTCGGCGACGACCACGACGGCTCCGATGCGCAGGCACGCGTAGAGCAGCGCCGTCAGGTCGGCACCGGGCGGCACGAGGAGCGAGACGCGGTCGCCCGGGGAGACGCCGGAGGCGCGGAGCCCGGCGGCGAGCTCGCGGACCCGCTGCGAGAGCAGGCGCCACGAGACCGAGCGGGGCCCGCCGCCTCCGGGAGGCGCCATCTCGACCAGAGCGAGCGAGTCGTCCTGCGCGTTGCGGTCGAGGTGCGCCCAGAGCGGCTCGACCGGCGCGGTCGGGCGGCGGACGTCGGGGGCGGGGTCGCCGCCGAACGGCTCCTCGCCGTCGGAGAGGTCGCCCAGCCAGGTGAGGACGGCGGACGAGTAGTCGACGTCCTCGGCCACCAGGTGGCCCGCTCCCTCGTAGCGGTGGACCTGCGCGTGCGGGAGGCGGTCGACGAGGTCGTCGAGGTAGCGGTCGGAGAAGATCGGGTCCAGCGGGCCCCAGAGCATCAGGGCCGGCGTCGTCAGGGCGCTGACGCCCTCGGCGATGCGCTGCAGCTCCGGGTCGCTCGGGTGGGCGGAGTCGACCGGGATGTCGGCGACGAAGCCGCCCACTCCGCCGCGGCGCGACGCGGACCGGTAGGGCGCGCGGTACCCCTCCTTCACCGCGGAGGGCAGCGCCGGGTGCCCCAGCGCGAGGGTCGTCTCGAGGAAGGCCGGCGTGCCGACCGTCGAGGCGCCGAGCACACCCGAGGCGAGCGCGAGCCGGAGCGGGGCCGGGATCGGCTCGTCGGCGCTCTGGTGGATCGCGGTGTTCAGGAGCATCGTGGCGCGCAGCTGCTCCGGGTGGTCGACCGCCCAGCCCAGCGAGACGACTCCGCCCCAGTCGTGGCCGAGGGTGACCACGTCGTCGAGGCCGAGCACGTCGGTGAGGTTGGAGAGCTCGCGCACGCGGTCGGCGAGCGTGTGCAGGGCGCCGGTCCGCTCGGAGAAGCCCATCTCGAGCTGGTCGACAGCGACCACCCGCCAGGCGGGGCCTCCGCTGCGGGCCGACTCGAGCGTGGCGGCCGCGAGGCGGCGCCAGAGGTAGGACCAGGTGGGGTTGCCGTGCACGCAGAGGACGGTGCCGACGGGCTCCGTGCCGAGGGCCTCGCCCGTGTCGAGCAGGTGCCAGCGGCGCGGCACGCCCTGGGCGTCCGGAGCGTCGACGAGGCGCGACCACGCGGGATCGAGCCCGTCGAGCCCGGCCGGGGGCAGCTGCGCGGCGGCCGTGGAGCCGAGCGCTCCGCGGATCCGCTCGGCCGGGTGGGGCGCGGTCACCAGGCGATCTCGAGCATCGCGGTGTTGATGCCCGAGCCCACTCCGATGAGCAGCACCCGGTTGCCGGGCTGCAGGGTCTCGGCCTCCTGGGCCAGGGTGATCGGGATCGACGCCGGGCCGACGTTGCCGAGGGTGGGGTAGGTCGTGGGGACGCGGCTGCGGTCGATGCCGACCGCCTTCACCAGGGCGTCGGTGTGCACGTCCGACACCTGGTGCGTGATGTAGCGGTCCATCCCACTCCAGTTCCAGTCGCGGGTGGCCTCCTTCCACGCCGAGAGGACGAGCTCCATGCCGCCCTTGAGCAGCGCCTTCGCGTCCGTGAACATGCCGTCGACGCTGCCGACGCAGAGCTCGTTGAACTGCGTGGCCGCGCGGGTGATGCCGCCGAGGATGCGGTGGCCCTTGGGGTGCTCGTCGGCCGGGCCGAGGACGGCCGCGGCGGCGCCGGAGCCGAGGGTCAGGCTCGCGAACTCGCTCATGAAGTCCTTGCGCTTGACGCCCTCGCGGCTCAGGCGCTCGATGGTGTTGACCTGGATCTCGTCGGCGTCCTCGCCGTCGATGATGAGCGCGTAGCGGATCTGGCCGGAGTCGATCAGCTGCGCGGCGAGGGTCATGCCGTTGACGAAGCCGAGGCAGGCGTTCGCGATGTCGAAGTTGATGGCCGATGAGGGCAGGCCGAGCCCGTGGTGCAGGCGCACGGCGACCGAGGGCTCGAGGTGCTTGCGGGTCACCGACGTGTTGATGATCAGGCCGATCTGGTCGGCGCGGACGCCGGCCTCGGCGAGAGCGCGCTTGCCCGCGTCGATCGCCGCTCCGTCGAAGCCCTGCTCGGAGCCCCAGTTGCGGCGCTCGTGCACTCCGGCGACGCGCTGGAGGAGCCCGGTGGGGAGCCGCAGGCGCTTGAGCGCCGGAGCGAGCCGCGCCTCGATCTCGGCCGAGGTGGTCACGCGCGGAGCCAGCGTGGTCGCGACGGACAGCAATGCGACGTTGCGGTGCGTGGTCGTTGCGTTTCCGTCCAACGGAACTCCCTGTCGAGTTGTCGATCCTGGCATGTGCCTCCGTGATTTTACGCTGTCGTTCAGGCTGCGCTTCCTGGACGCCCGCTGGGCGGTCGCGGAACGCGTCCTCGGCGGCCCGGCGGAGGCTCCTCCCCCGGAACGACGGGCGAGGAGCCGCCGAGGCCACACGCGACACGCGGTGTCAACCCACCCGCCGGGGCGTCAGGTCCCCATCGCCCACGGCTCGCGATCGCCGCGGAGGCGGGCGGCGAGCGCCATCGCCTGCTCATCGGTCAGGGTCGCGACGTAGTCGACCACACCGCGCCCCCGGCCGAGCCGCTGCAGCGCGGCCGGGTCGGAGGTCGGCCGGCCGCGCTCGTCCGCCGGGAGCCAGTCGGGGTGGTCGGCGCGCAGGCGGAAGTAGCCGTCGGTCGCGAGCTCGATCAGGTCGAGCAGCTTCTGCGGAGCCCGCGAGCCGTCGCGCGGGTCCTCGAGCCAGGCGTCGAGGTGGGTCACCAGCGTCTCGAGCACCTGCGACTGGCCGCGCTGGTAGGTGGCGAAGTCCGGCCGGTCGATCACGAAGCGCGTGTGCACGAACTTCAGCACGGCCACGTCGTGCCAGGCGTCGGGGAGGAGGGAGAGGTGGCCCGAGCGGACGTTCGGCTCGGCGAGCACCACCACGGAGCGCTGCAGGCGGCCGATCCAGGAGGAGACGAAGGCCTCGATCGCGCGCTCGGTACGCGTCGATCCGTCGAACGGGAGCGCGAGGAGCCCCTCGACCAGCTCGGTCGACACCCGCTCCACGGAGGCGCGGAAGTGCTCGTCGCTCGCGATCCACGGGTCGCGGGCCACGAGCCTCCGGCGGAGCATCTCGAGCGAGTGCCCGGGGGCGCGCGCCCACAGCTCCTCGGCGTCGAGGGCGGCGAGCGCGTTCTGCTCGCGGAGGAACGCGCGGAACTCCACGGCGACGGCCGCCTGCTGCAGCACTCCCGCGCGGTAGAAGTCGTCGAGGTCGTGCAGCGAGTAGGCGATGTCGTCGGCGACGTCCATCACCGAGCACTCGAGGGTCTGCTGCCAGGGGGCGATCGCGGCGAAGCCGGAGCGGGCGTCGAGCAGGTCGTCGAGGTCGAGCGTGTACGCCGAGAACTTCGGCGGTGCGGTCTCCCACCGGCTGGCGGTCGAGCCGCGGGGCAGCTCGGTCGGGTCGGCGGAGTCGATGCCGGGGCGGTGGACCGTCCGCCCCCACGGGTACTTGAGCACGGCGGCTCGGGAGGCGGCGGTGAGGTTCAGCCCCACCTCCACCGTCTCGCAGACGTCGAGCTCGGAGAGGATCCGGAACGACTGCGCGTTGCCCTCGAAGCCCTCCGCGAGCCCCAGCCGCTCGCGCGCGAGGCGGTCGAGCGCCTGCTCGCCGAGGTGGCCGAACGGAGGGTGGCCGAGGTCGTGCGCGCTGGCCGCGGCCTGCACGACCACCGGGTCGCAGCCGCCGAGCCGCTCGACCAGCTCGCGCTGGGCGGGATCGGTGGTGGTCAGCTGCATCGCGATCGCGCGGGCGACCGCGGTGACCTTGATCGAGTGCGTGAGCCGGTTGTGCACGACCTGGCCGACGCCCGAGGGCGAGATGACCTGGGTCACCGCGGAGAGGCGGGCGAAGTAGGGCGAGAAGCGGATCCGCTCCAGGTCGACGCGGTACTCGGGGTACTCCTCGCCGGTGGCGAACCGGTCGACGGGCTCGGGGATGCGCCGGTCGCGGCGGTGGTCGTGCGGGGCCGAGGCCCGCGGGGCCGTCGTCTCGGGGAGTGCCGGCTCGCTCATGGCTTCACCCTAATCAGGGGCGCGGGGGCGGAGGGACCGCGCCGCTCCGGCGGTCGGCGTCGCTCCTCCGCCGAGACACCGGGTCTGCAGGCTAAGCCCCGCGGGGACGGCGGCGCCCCGGGGAGCGCACGGACACCTCGGCGAGGCCGGCACCTCGGCGGACGCCGGGACCCCTCGCGGCAGCCCGGCCGACGGGCGAACAGGAGACGCCGGGCGCGGACTCCCGTCAGGCGGACTGCTCGCGCGGAGCGACGGCGAGGTGCACGGCCGCGGCGACGACCGCGCCGAGGACGTAGGCCGCGATGTCGAGCCAGGAGAAGGTGGTGCCGACGACGAGGCGGAGCGGCGCCCACAGCTCGACCAGGCGCGCTGCGACTCCGATCGCCTGCAGCTGCTCCATCGCGATCGACCAGGCCAGCGCGATCCCGGCAGCCGTCACGCCCGGGATGCGCGGCAGGAGCACCGCGATCAGCAGCGCCACCAGCGCGACGTAGGCCACTCCGCCGGCGAGGTCGGCGAGCAGCCCCGTGAGCACGAACCGCAGCGCCAGGCCCAGGCCGAGCACGGCGACGGCCGCGAGGGCGAAGCGGAGCCGCGCCCTCACCGGGCACGCTCCTCGAGGGCGCGCTGCAGGCGGTCGAGAGCGAGGAGGAACGTGCGGTCGTCGGCCACGCGCCAGCCGAGAGCGGCCGGGGCGGCGACGACCAGGGGCACGAGGACGGTGCGCGGGCGCCGCCTCGCCGCACGCAGGACGGCGGAGGCGGGCGGCGGCGCGAGGACCGCCAGGACCAGCGCGCGGACCCGGTGGGCACCCGAGGGCGAGGTGCCGACGCCCACCGAGACGATCCGATCCCACTCGGCGATGCGCAAGGCGTCCGCGCGCTCGGCGGCGAGCTCGAGTCCGTCGCGGCCGACGGCCAGCACTGCGGCGGCGGCGGCCGGAGCGGCGGAGGCGGGTGCCGCGATCCGGCGCAGCGCCCGGGCGAGCTCGGGAGTGCGCAGGACGGCGAACCCCTCGGTGACCGCGGCGAGCGCCGCCAGCCGGCGCTGCCGCTCCGGGGCGGCCTGGCGGACCCGGGCCCGGACGGCGGCCGGGGCGGGCAGGGGCGCGGCGAGCAGCGCCGTCGGCTCGAACCGCGTGCGCGGGGGCAGCGGGACCGCCGGGGGCGTGCGCGGCGGGGGCTCGCCCCAGTGCGGCGTCGATGCGGGATCCATGCGCCCCTCCCTCCTCGCGCGGCTCCGAGCCGCCCCTGAGATCATCCCTCCTCCGCCCTCCCGCCTTGCCGAGAGGGCTCGCTGGGCTTACGATGGAGTACCCCCCGGGGGTATGCGGTGACCGGCGTGCCGACCGGACGCCCACCGGGCCGATCGACCGGATCGGACCGGACGCATCACACAGGAGGACCCATGAGCACCAGGATCGACCTCGGCTTGACCGCGAGCGGATCGACGGGAGGCTGCGGCTGCGGCGGAGGCGGCGCCTGCGCGTGCGGCGGCCACGGCGACGCCGGCCGCTCCGACGCCGGCCACGCGGCGCAGGGTTCCCTGTCGGCCGCGTCCGTGCAGAGCTTCGGCGTCGCGGGCATGACCTGCGAGCACTGCGTCCGCAGCGTCACCGAGGAGCTCGCCGCCTACCCCGAGGTCTCAGCGGTCGATGTGTCCCTCGCCCCCGACGGGGTCTCGACCGTCACGGTCGGCTCCTCCCGGCCGCTCGGCCGCGAGGAGATCGCCGCCGCCGTCGCCGACGCGGGCTACCGCCTCGCTCCCCTGAGCTGACGTGACCGAGACCACCGGCACCCCGCTCGAGCTCGCCATCGGAGGGATGACCTGCGCCTCCTGCGTCGCGCGGGTCGAGAAGCGCCTCGACGCGCTCCCCGGCGTCCACGCGACGGTCAACCTCGCCCTCGAGCGCGCGACGCTGACCCTCCCGCCCGGCACGACTCCGGCCGACGCGATCGCCGCCGTCGAGGCCGCGGGCTACAGCGCGACGGTCCCCTCCATCGGCGAGGCGGCTCCCACGGAGGAGCAGGAGGAGCAGAGCGACGACGACCGCGAGCGGCGCGCCCTGCGCACCCGGCTCCGCGTCTCCGCCCTGCTCGCCGTGCCGGTGGTCCTGCTCTCGATGATCCCGCCGCTGCAGTTCGCGAACTGGCAGTGGCTGTGCCTCGCCCTCGCCTCGCCGGTCGCGGTCTGGGGCGCGCTCCCCTTCCACCGCAACGCCTGGCGGGCGCTGCGGCACGGCTCCACCACCATGGACACCCTGATCAGCCTCGGTGTCAGCGCCTCCTTCGCCTGGTCGGTCTGGGCTCTGTTCCTCGGCGACGCCGGGCGGCCGGGCATGAGCATGCCGTTCGAGCTGCTGGGCAGCCGCTCCGGCCACGACGAGATCTACCTCGAGGTCGCCGCCGCCGTCCCCGTCCTCGTGCTGGCCGGCCGCTACCTGGAGGCGCGGTCGAAGCGCGACGCCGGTGCGGCGCTCCGGGCGCTCCTCCGCCTCGGCGCGAAGGACGCCGTGCGCGTCGCCGCCGACGGGCAGGAGGAGCGCGTGCCCGCGTCCTCGCTCGCCGTCGGCGACGTCCTCCGCGTGCGCCCCGGCGAGACCGTCGCCGCCGACGGCACCGTGCTCGAGGGCTCGAGCGCGATCGACGCGAGCATGCTCACCGGCGAGAGCGTGCCGGTCGAGGTCGGCCCCGGCTCGACCGTGACCGGCGGAGTGCTCAACGCGCACGGCCTGCTCACCGTCCGCGTCGACCGCGTCGGCTCCGAGACCACGCTCGCGCGGATGGGCCGCCTCGTCTCGGACGCGCAGGCCGGCAAGGCGCGCGTCCAGCGGCTCGCCGACCGCGTCTCCTCCGTCTTCGTGCCGGTCGTGGTGGTGCTCGCCCTGGCCACCCTCGCCGGCTGGCTGATCGCCGGCGCCGACCTCGCCGCCGCCGTCTCTCCCGCCGTCGCCGTCCTCGTCGTCGCCTGCCCGTGCGCGCTGGGCCTGGCCACCCCGACCGCCGTCCTCGTCGGCACCGGCCGCGGCTCCCAGCTCGGGATCCTCCTCCGCGGGCCGGAGGTGCTCGAGGCCGGGCGCCGGATCGACACGGTCGTGCTCGACAAGACCGGCACGCTCACCACCGGCGCCTTCCAGGTCGTCGAGTCCAGCGACGACGAGAGCCTGCGGATGCTCGCCGCAGTCGAGCGCGGGTCGGAGCACCCGCTCGCCGCGGCGATCGTGGCCGGGGCCGCGCACCTCGACGTCCCCGAGGCGACCGGATTCCGCTCCAGCACCGGGTTCGGCGTGCGTGCCCGGGTCGAGGGCCGCCTGGTCGTCGCCGGCCGGCTGCGCTGGCTGGAGGAGCAGTGGGGCTTCGCGCCGGGCGGTCTCGCCGAGCGCGCCGAGCGAGCGACCGCCGAGGGCGGCACCGTCGTCGGCGTCGGCTGGGAGGGGGCGCTTCGCGGCTTCGCGGTCCTCCGCGACGAGCCGAGGCCGGAGGCGTCCCGCACCGTCCGCGCCCTGCGCGAGCGGGGCCTGCGGGTGATGGTGCTGACCGGCGACAACCCGCGGGCGGCGCAGGCCGTCGCCTCGGCCGTCGGCATCGACGAGGTCGTCGCCGAGGTGCTGCCGGAGGAGAAGCTCGCCGTGATCGAGCGCCTCCGTGCGGAGGGCCGCCACGTCGCCTTCGTCGGCGACGGTGTGAACGACGCCGCCGCGCTGGCCGCCGCGGACGTGGGGATCGCGATGGGCGCCGGATCGGACGCGGCGATCGAGGCGAGCGACATCACGCTCGTCGGCGACGACCTCGGCCGAGTGCCCGACGCCCTGCGCCTCGGGCGCCGCACCCTCGCGGTCATCCGGGGCAACCTCTTCTGGGCCTTCGCCTACAACGTGGCCGCGATCCCGCTCGCGATGGCCGGACTCCTGGGGCCGCTCGTGGCCGGCGCCGCGATGGCGTTCTCGAGCGTCTTCGTCGTGCTGAACAGCCTGCGGCTGCGGTCGTTCCGCTGAGTCCCGGCGGGCCGTCCGGAGTTCCCTCGCGGAGCTCTTGACGGCCCGCCCGCAGGTGGCGAGGGTGAGCGCATGAGCCTCTTCATCACCTGCCCGGTCGACGACGTCGAGCGCGCCACCGCCTTCTACACCGCGCTCGGCTGGACCCTGAACGCCGAGATGTCCCGCGAGGACGTCTCCTGCTTCGGGATCGGTCCCGACACGTCCGTCATGCTGGCGAGCCGCGCGATGTACGAGAGCGTCGGCGCCACCGAGGAGCTGATCGGCGCCCCCGGCACCCCCTCGAAGGTGACCGTCTCGTTCGACCTCGACAGCCGCGAGGCCGTCGACGAGCTCGTCGAGCGGGCCGCCGCCGCGGGCGGCCGGATCGGCGACACCGACGACTACCCCTTCATGTACCAGCGCCAGTTCGACGACCTCGACGGCTACCACTACTCCCCGTTCTGGATGAAGCCGGGCGGCGACGCGGCGGAGTGACGGGGCCGCGCGGACTCACTCCGCGTGCCGCAGGCGGTGCCGCCGGACCGCGGCCCGGTTCGCGCAGCGGACGGAGCAGTACCGCTGCCGGCCGTTCCGCGTCACGTCGACGACGACGTTCCTGCAGTGGTCGCCCGGCGCCCGACCGGCCTCGCACCGCCGGAGGCGGCTCATCCCCCGGGTCGTCAGGTGCAGCGCCGTGCCGACCGCGATGACGGCGTGGAGGACGTGCGCCAGGGACTGGTCCTGGTCGCGGTAGTGCAGGTGCCAGCCCTCGTCGTCGTGGTCGGTCAGGCGCGGATACGCGGCGATCGCGGCCATCTGGCGGTTCAGCGACGTCGCCCGGCCGCTCGGAGTCGGCGCGTCGACCACTTCCAGCCACTCGTCGATCACGTCGCGCGTCCGGGCGTGGTCGTCCGGGCCGGACTCGAAGGCCATCGTCATGCCGTATTCGCGCGTTCGAGCCTCGATGCCCTCGCGGTCGGACGGCCAGTCGTTCGCGAGGGAGGCGGCGAGCAGGACCGCGTATTCGCCGTAAGGGTTGAGCTGCATAAGACCATGACAGCACAGTGGCTCCCATGCGCACCTCCACACCCTCCCCGCACCCCTCCGAGCCGCTCGCCCCCGCCGTCGATCCGCACGAGCACGGCTGGACGACCGAGTCGGCCCACCGGACCAGCGAGGGCGTCGTCGTGTACGTCCGCTGCGCCGGCTGCGGCGCGCGGCGCGTGGACGTGCGGACCGGGCACCAGGATCCCCCTGCCGCTCTCAGCCGCGTCCTGCCCGCCTCCGACGACCGCTCCCGCCGTGGAGCAGAGGGAGGATGAGGGCATGATCGCCGACCTGACCCTCCCCTGCGACGCCGGCCCCGGGGAGAGGAGCCTCCTCCTCCGCCGCGCGGTGCTCCACGACCTCCCCGCGATCGTCCGGCTCCTCTCCGACGACCCGATCAGCGCCGGGCGCGGAGACGTCGCCGCCGAGGAGGACGGGGCCGCCTACGAGGCCGCCTTCCGGAGCATCGCGCAGGACCCGGGCAACGATCTCGTGGTCGCGGTGGACGGCGCCGGAGCCGTGGTCGGCACGCTGCAGCTGACCGTGATCCCCGGGATGGCGCGCCGCGGCAGCTCCCGCCTGCTCGTCGAAGCGGTCCGGGTGGCGAGCGCCGAGCGGTCGGCGGGGATCGGCACGGCCCTGATGCGCTGGGTGCTGGACGTCGCTGCGATCGAGCTCCGCACGCCGCTCGTCCAGCTGACCTCGGACGCCGCCCGCACCGACGCCCACCGTTTCTACCTGCGCCTGGGCTTCGTCGACTCGCACGTGGGCTTCAAGCGCCGCGTCGAGCTGCCGGGCTCGTAGCGGCGGTGCGGGCAGCCCGTCCGGACGCCTGATCGGCGTGTCCCCGCAAGCACGACCGGCGCAGGAGGGGACGCCCCGAGCGGAGGCCCGGACGGCACTGCTCGCCTCTCCCCGGCCGACGTGATTGGCTGGCCCGATGAGAACCGAGACCCGCCAGGGCGTCCCCCTCCTGCTCGTCGACGACGACGGAGGCGCGCTCTCGACCCCGGACGACGCGATCGCGCTGATCGGCGAGACCTACGGCGGCGACGTCGAGACGATCGTGGTGCCCGTCGGCCGGCTCGACCCCGAGTTCCTCCGCCTGCGCTCCGGCATCGCCGGCGAGTTCGTGCAGAAGTTCGTCTCGTACGGCAAGCGGCTGGTGATCCTCGGCGACGTCAGCGGGCCGGTGGCGGAGTCGAGCGCGCTGCAGGCCTTCGTCGTCGAGTCGAACCGCGGCGACCACCTCTGGTTCGCCGCCGACCTCGAGGCGCTCGACGCCCGCCTCCGCAGCTCCGGGACCGCGAACGAGCCCGGCGCCGACGGCGGAGTGGAGCCGACGCCCGGCCCCGCCCGCTGATGCCCCTGCTCCAGCCCGGCCCCGACGGCTCTCCACCCGAGGTCGACGGTCCGGTCCGCCTCCTCCTGCTCGCCGACACGCACCTCCCGAAGCGGGCGAAGTCCCTCCCGGACGAGGTGTGGCGCGCGGTCGACGAGGCCGACCTGGTCGTGCACGCGGGCGACTGGGTCGACGAGGCGACGCTGGACGCGCTGGAGGAGCGGGCGGCGCTCCTGCTGGCCGTGTGTGGCAACAACGATCCGGAGCCGCTGCGCGCCCGCCTGCCCGAGGTCGCGCGCGCCCGCGTCGCCGGCCTCGACGTCCGCGTGGTGCACGAGACCGGAGCGGCGACCGGCCGCGAGACCCGCGCCGACGCCGCCCATCCGGGTGCCGACGTGCTCGTCTTCGGGCACAGCCACATCCCCTGGGACACCGTCTCCCCGGCGGGTCTCCGCCTGCTCAATCCGGGCTCCCCGACGGATCGGAGGCGCCAGCCGGCCTGCACCTTCCTGACCGCCGTCGCCGACGACGGAGTGCTCCGCTACGTGCACCTGACCGCCCTGCCGCTCCGGGCACGAACCATTCCCGGCGGCGGCGCAAGGGGGTCACAGAGCATTTAGGTCGGCCTAAGCTCACCTGGATGAGCAGCTCACACGACCACCCCGACTCCGCGCACCTGCGCCCGGAGGGTCTCGACGACGCCACCGTGGCGGCGCTCGGGAAGCTCTCGGAGGCGCTCGAGACGGTCGAGCACGCCCGCGGTCTGCTCTACGGCTTCCACCGGCTCACCGGCGCAGCCGACCTCGCTCTGGGCGAGGCCGTCGACGCGCTGCGCGAGGCCGGCCACGCCGCGACCGCCGAGCGGATCGAGGCCGAGCTCGTCGGCCGCAACGTCATCGAGGGGCGCTGGACCTTCCAGATCGTCGAGGACTACGACGACACCTACTACGCCGCGTTCCGGGAGCAGGAGCGCGCCGCGCGCGACGAGCTCGCCGGCGGACGCCGCCACCTCTTCGAGTCCGAGATGAAGGAGGACCGCCGCTCCGGCGGCCGCCGCCACCACGAGTCGCGCCCGGAGGCGGGCTCGTGAACGCCGTCATCCGGATGCACGCCTCGTCGCTGCGGGTCAAGGCGGTCACGCCGGGCCGCGGCGGACGCGGCATGCCTCCCGAGCCCGAGGCGACGATGCGGCGCACCACGCTCAGCATCGACGGCCGTCGCTTCCTCCTCGCCGTCTCCCTCGACACCGAGGAGCTCGAGAAGCGCCTGGTCGAGGCCGTGCGCAACCGCGGCGACATGGTGAGCTTCACGGTCGCCGGCGAGCGCGAGGTCTGCGTGCTGGTCTCCCCGGGCGTCGCGGTCATCCTCGAGCACGAGGACGTCCCGGTCGAGGATCCGGACGCCGAGAACGCGCCGATCCTGTACGACGACGTCGAGTACCTGACCTGATCCGTCGGCGGCCGGTCCCGGCCGCCGGTCCGGGCGCGGCCTCTCGACTCGGGTCGTCCGTCCGCTCAGACCGCCCCGGTGCTCGCCCACAGGTGGAACGCCGCGTGCGCCCGGTGCGGCCGCCATGCCTGCGACGCCGCCTCCGCCTCCGCCGTGCTCACCCGGCCGAGCGCCTTCCGCAGCACCAGGTCGCCGGCGGGAAAGGCGTCCGGATCGCCGAGGAACCGGAGCGCGAGGTAGTCGGCCGTCCACGGCCCGATGCCCGGGATCGCGAGGAGCGCGCGCCGCTGCTCCGGCAGGTCGCCCGCGCGGTCGAGCACGGGTCCGGCGGCGAAGGCCTCGGCGACGGCCCGGACCGTCCGCGCCCGGGCGTTGGTGATCCCGATCGCCGAGCGCAGAGCCTCGAACTCCGGTGCGAGCAGGGCGGCGGGTTCGGGGAACGCCAGCAGACCGCGCTCCCCCGGGGCGCCGAAGGCCGCGGCGGTGCGTCCGCCGAAGGTCCGGGCCGCGGCGACGGACACCTGCTGGCCGAGGACCGCCATCACCGCCGCCTCGAACGCCTCCGGGTACTGCGTCGCGCGCAGCCCCGGCCGGGCCGCGACGGAGCGGGCGAGCAGCGGGTCCCGCGAGAGCTCGGCGCCGATCGCCACCACATCGGAGTCGAGGTCGAACCAGGCACGGACGACCGCGGCCGCCGGCGTCAGCACGTCCGGCTCCGCCTCCACCCGCAGCCCGGTCTCCGTCACCTCGAGCGCGACCGGCCGCGGCGCCCCGTCGAGGGCGAGCAGGCGCTCCAGGCGCCGGCCGTCGGCCGAGACCCGCTCCACTCCGGGGAGGGCGTGGTTGCGGAGGAGGCTCGCGGCGCCGGCGGAGTCGAAGGGCCCGAGGGCCGGCAGGTCGAGGGAGGACGTCTCGTTCAGGGGAGCAGGACCGTCTTGCCGCGCGCGCGGCCCGACTCGACGAGGGCGAGCGCGGTGGCCGCCTCGGTCAGCGGGAAGGAGGGCCCGAGCACGACCTCGAGCTCCCCGCGACCGGCGCGGTCGAGCAGGCCCGGCCGGGCGGCGTCGCGGAGCGCGGTGCCGGGATCGGCTCCCGGTCCGCCGCCGAGCATCAGGATCCCGCCGAGGCGGGCGGCGTGCTCGAAGCCGGCCACAGTGGCGATGCGCGAGCGGTCGGCGACCAGAGCCACCGAGGCGTCCAGCGCCTCGTCGGTGCCCGCCGTGTCCAGCGCGACGTCGACGCCGCCGGGGGCCAGGGCGCGCACGCGCTCCTCCAGCCCGGCGCCGTAGCGGACCGGCTCCGCGCCGAAGCGGCGGACGACCTCCTCGCCGCGCTCGCTCGTGGTGCCCAGCACCCGTGCTCCGCGGGCGACCGCGAGCTGCACCGCGAGCGAGCCGACGGCCCCGCTCGCCCCGTGCACCAGGACGGTGTCCCCGGAGGAGACGCGGGTGGCCTCGACGAGGTGCTCGGCGGTCGTCCCGGCCAGCAGCAGGCCCGCGGCCGCCGCCCAGCCGAGCCCGGCGGGCTTGGGCAGGACCGCGCTCGCGGGCGCGACCAGCTCGGCGGAGTAGCCGCCGGAGACCCGGAACGCCACGACCTCGTCGCCCACGCGGATCGGGCCGAGCGGCCCCTCGGCCCCCTCGCCGACCGCGGTCACGACTCCGGAGACCTCGCTGCCCGGCCGGACCGGCACCCGACCGCGCCCGAACATCCCGCGCAGGAGCTTCGCATCGGCCGGGTTCACGCCCGCGGCGCGCACCGCGATCCGCACCCTGCCGGGCGTCGGCTCCCCCGGATCGACCTCGACGGCGCGCAGCGCCTCCGGCCCGTCGAATCCCTCGGCCTGCATCGCGACGACCATGCGTCCGCCTCCCGTTCCCGGGCGCCCGCGCGCCCGAGCGCGACGCTAGCAGCAGCGCCCGGCCCCCGGACCCCCTGCGGAGAGCGCGGCCGCCGACCGAGAACGCCCGTTCTGGTACCGCCTACCATGGAGGGATGTCCCCGATCCTCGACGAGCGCCCTCCCCGCGAGGCGATCCTCGCGGCCGCCGACCGGCTCTACTACGAGCGCGGCATCCAGTCCGTCGGGATGGACGAGCTCCGCACGGCCGCGGGCGTCTCGCTGAAGCGCCTCTACTCGGAGTTCCCGAGCAAGGAGTCGGTGGTGGTCGCCGTCCTGCACGGCCGGCACGAGCAGTGGACCCTCGGCGTGACCACCCGGGTCGCCGCGGCGGACGGACCTCGCGGCAAGCTGCTCGCGATCTACGACTTCCTCTTCGACTGGTTCTCCGAGGACTCGTTCCGCGGCTGCGGCTTCATCAACGCCTTCGGGGAGCTCGGCTCGTCGAACCCGATGGTCGCCGAGATGGCGCGCGACCACAAGGAGACGTTCCAGCGCTTCCTCGCGACCCTCGCCGAGGAGGCGGGTGGCGGCGCCGAGCTCGCCGCGCAGCTCGCGATCCTCGCCGAGGGCGCCCAGACCACCGCGGCCATCGCCGGAACCCCGGAGGCCGCCCTGCACGCGCGTCGCGCCGCAGAGATCCTCATCGACGCGGAGACGCGCCCCGTCTGAGGCACGCCGCGCGCGGGATCAGGCCTCGCCGCCCCCGGGCGGGCCGACCACGAGCAGCGCCGCGAAGACCACGGCGACCAGAGCCAGGACCAGCGCCCCGGCGAGCACGGGCCGCGCGAGCGCCCAGCGGAGGAGTCTGCTCGTCACACGCCGGTCGCGCGGGTCGTCCGTCGCGTGCGTCCGCCACGGGCCCTCCAGCAGGCCGCGGCGCTCGAAGCCGCGCTCCAGCGGGATGGTCGCGTAGGGCACGACCGCGCTGACGACCGCGAGCGCCGTCGCGCCCGCCGACCACCGCTGGTTCACCGCGAGCACCAGGGCCGCGGCTCCGTAGGCGAGGAACGCGAACCCGTGGATCGGCCCGGCGACGCTCACCGGCCAGTCGCCGGCTCCGGCCGCGTACTTCAGCAGCATCCCGACGATCAGGAGAGTCCAGGTCACCGCCTCGACGATCGACAGCAGGCGGAAGAGGCGGCGCGGGCTCATGGGATCGGCTCCGTTCGGTCCGCGGCGACGCGGCTCGGGGTCGGTCGAGGGTCGCCCGGAGCCTACGGGAGCACGCTCGCGAGGAACCTGAGCGGACGAGGACCGCTCGGGGCGCTCAGCCCAGCCAGCCGGTGAGCGAGAGGGCCGTCACCGCGCCGACCAGGCCCGCGGCGACGAGGGCGACCGTGCCCGTGACTCCGCTGCGGGAGGGGGCTGCGGCGGGGCCGCCGGCCAGGCGCGCCCAGAGCCGGCGTGCCACCTCCTCGGCGGAGGGGCGGTCGGCCGGATCGAGAGCGGTCATCGCGGTCAGCAGCTCGCGCCACTCCGCCGGGACCGACTCCGGGACGACGGGCGCGTGGTGGAGGCGCTGGATCGAGATCTCGAGCGTCGTGCCGGTGTAGGCCCTGCGGCCCGAGACGGCCTCGAGCAGGACCAGCCCGAGCGAGTAGACGTCGGACGCCGGTCCGACCGGGCCGGAGCCGAGGCTCTCGGGGCTGAGGTACGCGGCGGTGCCCACCAGCACGTCGGAGCGGGTGAGCCGGGCGTCGTCGACCGAGCGGGCGATCCCGAAGTCGCTGAGCTTGGCCTCGTGCGCGGAGAAGCCGGATGCGGTGGCGCGCGAGCGGACGAGGACGTTCTCGGGCTTCACGTCGCGGTGGAGGACGCCCTGCGCGCGCAGGTGCGCGAGAGCATCGGCCACCTGAGCGCCGACCTCCGCGACGAGCCGCTCATCGCCGGAGCCGAACCAGTCGGCCGCCGGGTCGCTGCGGTCGAAGTACTCGAGGACGAGGAACGCGAGGTCGCCCTCCTCGCCGGGGATCTCGCCCTGGTCGAGGACGTCCACCACGGAGGCGTGACGCGAGTCGATCAGGAAGCGGATCTCGCGCTCGCGACGCGCCCGCTCGTTGGGGGTGTCCGGGACGTCGCGGTGGACTTTGACCGCGACCTGGCGGGCGAGGCGGAGGTCGCGGGCGCGGTAGACGACGGCGCTGCCGCCCTCCCCCACCCGCTCGAGCACGAGGTAGCGACCGGCCAGGGTGGAGCCGACCAGCGGATCCACGACGTCGGCCAGGAGCGGCTGCAGGCGGTCGAGTTCGTCCAGCACGGGCAGCTCCCTTCGCGAATGAGTCACTAGCTCGTCTAACTAGTAGTCCATTCGTAGTGGTCGCCGCCCTTCCAGGCAAGCACCTCGGGGGAGGTTGGCTTGTCTAGATGTTCTTGCTACGAGACTGTCTAGACTGTTCGGCATGGATGAGGTCACGCTGAAGCGACCCGGGGCCTTCTGGTTCTCGGGTGAGGCGACCGAGCCCGGAGCGGTGGAGGTCCTCGCCGCGATGCGCGCCTTCCGCACGGCGGAGGCCGCGATGCGCCGACGGACCCGCGGATCCATGGGCATGGGCGAGAACGACCTGCTGGCCGTGCAGTTCCTCATGCGCCGCCAGCAGAAGGGCGTGCACGTCAGCCCGAAGGACCTGGCCTCCTACCTCGGCATCTCCTCCGCCTCCACGACCGTGCTGATCGACCGGCTGGTCAAGAGCGGGCACGTGGTCAGGGAGCCGCACCCGAGCGACCGCCGGGCCATCCGCATCGTCGCCACCCCCACCTCCCACCGCGAGGTGCGCGAGACGCTCGACGAGATGCACCGCCGCATGCTCGAGGCGGCCGAGACGCTCAACCCCTCCGAGGCCGGGACCGTCATCCGCTTCCTGCAGACGATGCGCGACATCGTCGAGCGCCCGGCCGACTCCGAGACGGTCGACGCCGCCCAGGAACTCGCGGGCGAGCCGATCGGCGAGTACGCCGACGGCGTGCTGGAGCAGCGCCGCGCCTGACGCGCGTCCACGCGGCCGTGGCCGTGCGTCCCCGAGAGTTCACTCCGAGGGACTTCTGCCGCGCCCCGGGTCCGTCGGAGAATCGAGGCGACCGGCGGCGATGGACAGAAAACGCAGTCCGCGACGTAAGTAGCTAGCTCAACTAGTAGGAAGTCTTTCTAGCGATATAGAGTGACGGACGTCAGCCACTCGCACGTCAGATCGGAGCACACCATGGGCAACATCCTGTACGGCACTCCCCCCGCCGCCATCGAGGTCGAGGACCGCGCCCTCGCCCACCTCCAGATCGTCATCATCAACAAGTTCCGCCGCGACGAGCGCTTCCTGCTCACCCTCGACGCGAGCCCCCAGGCCGGCACCGGCCGCCGCGGCGTATGGATGCACCCGACCATCCCGATCCAGTTCGAGTTCAAGGGCAGCCGTCAGCCCACGATCAACCCGGAGTGGGTCGAGGCCCTCATGGAGCGCGCCAACAGCGGCGCCGGCCTCCGCATCGTGCCCGAGCCGACGAGCAACGCCGCCGTTCCGCTGCGCCGCGCCGAGCCCGCCGCCTGACCCTCCGCGCCGGAGCCGCTCCCGATCAGGCGCCGCCGCCGCACACCGACACGACCCGCCTTCCCGCCCGGGAGGCGGGTTCCGTCGTCTCCGGGCTTGAGAACCCCGGGAGCGCGCTCGCAAGTGGTTGACATTCCGCGCCACGGTCAGGGTCGCAGTCCTACACTGCTCCTGCGGCAAGGGGTCGTTCCGGCGGGCTCGTCCCTGCTGTCGCACGCATGACCGGCCGCCGGCCGCTCGGGCCCCCCTCTCGAGCGACCGGCGGACGGCTGCGCGGCGCACCCGAAGCGCCGTCCGCGAGGTCCGCCGGAACCAGGAGCGGCCAGATGACCCACGGAACGAACAGCCTCACCACCACCGTCGACGAGGTGCGCCCGGGCGACCTCTTCTGCGCCGTCGTCGCCCACGAGACCGAGCAGTGGCGCGTCGTCGCCGTCCTCGGCATCCGCGTCCTCGCCGAGCGGGTCTCCGGAGGAGACCGCCGCAGCTTCACGCTCCGCTTCGTGCGCCACCAGCTCTCGCCGGACGTGCTCATCGCGAGGGGCGCCGCAGCGACGGCCTCTCCGGACTCCCGCCGCTAGAGCGCCGCCGTCGCCACGGCGGGCCGCGCCAGGCGGGCGAAGAGGCGGTCGAACACGACCCGCCGATCGAACTGCAGGGCGTACTCCCGGGCGGCCGCCGCTCGGCGTGCGCGATCGTCGGCGCTGAGCTCGAGGACGGCGTGGTCGAGGAGCGCGGCGATCGTGTCCGGGCTGTCGACCGGGGTCACGAAGGCGTGCTCGCCGATCGCCTCGCCGATGCCGCCGGTCAGCGTGGTGATGATCGGGCCGCCCCCGGCGAGCATCTTCTCGGCCAGCGCGATGCCGAAGGTCTCGACGAACTCGGGCCGCGGCTTGCTCGGGAGCACGAACGCCGCGCAGCCCGCCATCAGGAAGGGCTTCTCCGCGTCGCCGACGTCGTCGAGGAAGCGGATGCGGTGCGCCAGCGGTGACGCCGCCGCGATCCGGCGCAGCTCCGCCTCCTGCGGACCGCGACCCGCGATGACGAGCTCGTGGCGCTCGTGGACGGCACTGCGCTCGTAGCCGGTGATGAGATCCTCCACGCCCTTCGCCTCGGTCAGGCGCGAGAGGAAGAGGACGTAGCCGTCGGTCCGGAGTCCGCGGGCCCGCACGACCTCCTCGACGACGCCGGGGTCGAGGTCGAGGTAGGCGTCCGCGTCGATCGCCGGGTAGGACACGGCGATGCGCTCCCGGCACTGCGGAGCGAAGCGCGTCCCGTGCGCGGCGTCGACGCGCTCCGCCTCCTCGATGATCAGGTCGCGCGTGTACTCCGACACCGCGACGCAGTGGTCCTGCGAGAGGTAGGAGGAGAGGATGTGGGCGGCGGCGCCCAGCCGGCCCTCCTCCACCGCCCGGCGGACCACGTTCGTGACGTCGGAGCCGACGGCCTCGGCGATCGTGGTCACCTCGACGGGCAGTCCGGTGCTCCAGGCGGCGCGGAGGGCGTCGGCCACGACGAGCGTGTGCGGGCTCAGGTAGAGCGAGAGGCAGACGGTCGGGACGCCGTCGGTGAACAGCTCGATCAGGCGTCCGGTCATCCCGGCCAGCCAGCGGCCGTCCGGGACCTTGTAGTCGCCCACGGGTCCCGGCCGCTCCACGACGATGCCGTCGCTGTAGGGCAGCACGGCGTCGAGCGGCTTGAGCGGGAGGCCCGCGGCCTCGAGCCGGTCGATCGGCCAGGTGACGATCCGGACCTCGTCGAATCCGCGCTCGCGGGCGGTCTCGGCGAGATTGCGCGCTTCGACGGAGTGCCCGCAGATCACCGGATCGGCGCGGACGACGATGACGAGTCTGTTCTGCACAGTGTTCGCGTGCGTGCTCTGGTCCATGGGTCTCCTTCAGGGGTCGTCGGTCGGGTGCGGCGGCGGAGGCCGGACGCGCGGGGTCGGTGGTGGCGGGGGTGACGGCGAGCGGGGGTCAGTGCCGGCGCGCCGGCCACGAGGGCGGCCGATGCTCGGGCAGGGTCCCCCAGTCGGAGGGCTCCGGACCGAGGTGCAGGAGCAGCTCGCCGCCGCGATGGAGGGCGGCCGCGGTCAGGACGCTCGTCAGGAGGGGCGCGCCGTCGAACTCGGCCGACTGCACGTACTGGACCGGCCCACCCGGCTCGGGCTCGACGAAGCCGGTGGTCCGGATCTCGAGGTCGGCCCCTCCGATCGCCACCGACGCGCGCGCGAAGCTCGGCGCGTTGACCAGCACCAGGCCCTGCCCGGCGACGGGGAACAGCCCGAGGCTCGCCCACACGTACCAGGAGCTGAGGCCGCCGGAGTCGTCGTTCCCCGGCAGGCCTCCCCGGCCCGCTCCGAACCGCTGGTGCAGCACGCCGTGCACGATCTCGGCGGTCCGGTCGGGCCGTCCCGCGTAGTGGTACGCCCACGGCGAGTCCATGTCGGGCTCGTTGTTGAGCCCCTCGAAGCGTCCGAGCTCGGCTCCCGCGAGCATCTCGCTCCGCTCGGGGCGCAGCCCGGGCTGGACGACCGGCTCGGCTCCGTAGCCGAAGAACTCGTCCAGCTGGGCGACGAAGCCCTCGTCCCCTCCGCTGAGGGCGATGCGCCCGGCCATGTCGTGCAGCAGGCGGAACGAGTAGTTGTGGCGGGTGCCCTCGTAGTACGTCGAGTCCTTGAGCAGGCCGGAGCGGAGGTCGAACGCGTTCACCCACTGCGCGGCGCGCTCCTCGAGCTGCTCGGCGAGCTCGAGATCGCCGACGTGGCGGGCCACGACCGCTGTGCACCAGTAGCCGTGCGCCAGGTCGAGCGTGTGGCTGATCGGGTGAGCCTCCCCCGCGGCGAGGAACTCCTCGCCGTACATCCGCTTGAGGTCCTCGCTCATGTGCACGAGAGCGGCGTCCCAGTCGATGCCGGGCA
This sequence comes from Rathayibacter sp. AY1C4, assembly GCF_002932195.1. Taxonomy (NCBI): domain Bacteria; kingdom Bacillati; phylum Actinomycetota; class Actinomycetes; order Micrococcales; family Microbacteriaceae; genus Rathayibacter; species Rathayibacter sp. AY1C4. The sequence continues at coordinate 161,317 of NZ_PSWE01000002.1, forward strand.
GCCCGAGCCGACAGAGGTCGGCGAGGAAGGTGTGCGCGAGGGCACTGCCCTGGCGCGAGAACCGGTCGCTGCCCTTGGCCATCCGGTAGCCGATCGGGAAGTTGCCCTCCTCCTCGCAGATGGTGAGGAGCGCAGCCGCGATCTCGACCGCCCGCTCCGGCAGCAGCATCGTGAGCAGCGGGAGCTGAGTGCGGTAGATGTCCCACATCGTGCTGATGTCGAAGACGAAGGGTCCGTCCGTCGGCCAGAACGGGCTCTCGGAGGGGGCGAGGCACGGCTTGATCAGCGAGTGGTAGAGCGCGGTCGAGAAGATCGTCTCGCGCTCAGCGGACGGGGTGTCGACGGCGATCGTGCGCAGGCGCTTCCGCCACGTCTTGCGGGTGCGATCGCGGCGCTGGTCGAACCCGGTGCCCGCAGGAGGGACGTCGCGATGCAGATTCTCACGGGCGCGGTCGGTGCCCCGCAGCGAGAAGCCCATCCGGAGCTCGACGGTCTGCCCTGCCGTGCTGGGTCCCGCCCACATCAGCCCGAAGGGGCGCAGCGTGGTGGGACGGATGTGGTCGAAGTCGAGCCGGGTCCCGCCGGGCATCAGCCGGCGGTCGTACCAGAGCATCTGCCGCCACTGCAGGGCGTCGCACTCCAGGTGCACCGCGAGCGGCGCCCCCTCCATCACGACCTCGCCGGCCGCGACTCCGGGCGAGATCGAGTGCAGCTGCGCGCGCAGCGGCACCGTCGCTCCGCTCGGGATCGCCAGACCCCCGAGGGAGAGGTCGACCACCACGCGTGCGCTGCGGTGCTCGGGGAAGGTGTAGCGGTGCACCACGGAGGCGGGCCCGACAGTGAGCTCGGCCCGCACGCCGGAGGAGAGGGTCGCCGCGTAGTAGCCGGGCTCCGCCACCTCGTCCTCGAGGGCCCAGCTGCGCCCGAGCTCGTCGAGCGGCTCGAGCATCGGCGTGACCCGCAGGTAGTTGTAGTACTTGCGGATCGCGCCGGTGCCCGACTGCTGGAAGTGGGTGAATCCGCTCGCCTCGAGGCCGTCGTGGAGCGTCGGCGGGACCCCCTCGAGCGCGAGGTCGTAGCGGCCGTAGCCCGTCGGATAGGCGCCGGAGTAGGAGCACGCGGACACCATGCCGAGGGGGTAGGTGGCTCCGGGGTGCGTGTTGCCGATCTGCGGCTTCGGCGACCACCACGTCGCTGCGACCCCGGTCGGCTCCGGGAGCGCGGTCGCCTCCGTGCCCAGGAACGGGTCCACCCGCTCGATCATCCGCTCGCCGCCATGCCGTGACGCTAGGCACGGCGGGGAGACGAGGGGTGTCGACGGGGTGTCCGGCGGACGACGGAGCGGCGACGGATGAGGGCCGACGGGCTAGGGGATCAGGCGCTCCGCGCGGTAGCGGTCGAAGAGCGCCGTGAACGAGTCGACCGTCCGGTGGAACGCCGTGAAGCCGGCGAGGCGGGACTTGCCGATGTCGGTGACGACCTCGAGGTTCCGGCCGAGGTCGGCGTCCGTGTGCCACCAGGAGGCGACGCGGGAGAGGTCGGGCTCGATCAGCCCGTGCTCGTCGACGAGACGCCGCCAGACGGGCTCGGCATCGGCCATCTGCTGCTCGAGCGGCTGCGGCTCCTCCCGCGGGCCGACCGGCTCGACGCCGAAGTGCTCCGCGATCCGGGTCCACATCCAGCGCCAGCGGAAGACGTCGCCGTTGACCACGTTGAAGGCCTGGTCACGGCCCGCCTCCGACGTCGACGCCCAGAGCATCTGCTCGGCGAGGATCGTCGCGTCGGTCATGTCGGTGAGTCCGTTCCACTGCGTGAGCGAGCCGGGGAACACGAACGGGGTGCCCTCGGCACGGTGGATCGACGCCGCGACCGCGAGGGTCAGCCCCATGTTCATCGCGTTGCCGACGGCGTGCCCGATGACCGTGTGCGAGCGGTGCACCGACCAGGTGAACCCGGCGCGCCCGGCCGCGGCGAAGAGCTCGTCCTCCTGCGCGTAGTAGAAGTTCGGGGCGTCGAGGCGCTCCTCCTCCTCGTGGAACGGGGTGTCGGGCATCGCGCCCTGCCCGTACGCCTCGAACGGGCCGAGGTAGTGCTTGAGGCCGGTCACCAGCGCGACGTGCTCGACGGGAGCGTGCGCGAGCGCGGCGAGGAGGTCGCGGACCATGCCGCCGTTGACCGCGATGTTCTCCTCCTCCGTCGCCTGGCGCGACCAGGCGGTGAAGAAGACGTGCGTGGGGCGCTGGTCGGCGAGAACGCGGGCCAGGTCCTCGGCGGAGCGCAGGTCGGCGGCGAGCGGAGTGACGCCGGGGAGCGCGTCGATCGGGCGGCGCGAGAGGGCGGTCACCGGCCACCCCTGCTCGGTGAGCAGGTCGACGAGGGCGGAGCCGCCGATGCCCGTCGCACCGACGACGAGGGCGCTGCGGGGGTCGGACGGGGGGACGGGAGTGGTGGAGGACATCCCCTGGGCCAACAGCCCCGGGGGCGAGGCATTCCCCGATCCGGGCGTCACGGAGGGACACCGGAGGTCACGGAGGGACACCGGGCGTCACGGGCGGACCGCGGACCGGGCTCCTCCCCTACCGTCGAGCACGAGCCGCCCGGGGTGGGCGCAGCGGAACAGGAGCCGACGATGACCGCGACCGATCTGCGGGCCGTGCCCGAGGTGGACTACGAGGAGCTGGCGGGGCGGTTCCGGCCGCTGTTCGCCGAGATCGCGGCGGGAGCGGCGGCGCGGGAGAGCGCACGCGAGCTGCCGGTCGCGCAGATCCGAGCGCTGGCGGACGCCGGGTTCGGCGCGGTGCGCGTGCCGCTGGAGTCCGGCGGGGCCGGCGCGAGCCTCCCCCAGCTGTTCCGCCTGCTGACGGAGCTGGCCGCCGCCGACTCCAACCTGCCCCAGGCGCTCCGCGGCCACTTCGCCCTGGTCGAGGACCGGCTGCTCGCGACCGACGGGACCCGCGAGCGCTGGCTCCGGCGCTTCGCCGACGGCGAGCTCGGCGGCAACGCCTGGACCGAGGTCGGCACGGTCGCGATCGGCGACGTGCAGACGAAGGTCGCTCCGGTCGAGGGCGACCCGACGCGGTTCACGGTGACCGGCACGAAGTACTACTCCACCGGCAGCGTCTTCGCCGACTGGATCGACACCTTCGCCCAGCGCACCGACACCGGGCAGAAGGTGATCGCGATCGTCGACGCTCGCCAGGCGGGCGTCGAGCACGCCGACGACTGGGACGGCTTCGGCCAGCGCACCACGGGCTCGGGGACGAGCACCTTCACGGAGGCGGTGGTCGCGGCCGAGGACGTGATCGACTTCGAGACCCGGTTCCGCTACCAGACCGCGTTCTACCAGGCGGTGCTGCTGGCCGTGCTGGCGGGCTCGATCGCGGGGGCCGAGCGCGAGATCGCGGCCGAAGTGCGAGCGCGGACGCGGATCTTCTCGCACGGGAACGCCGAGTCGTTCGCGGCGGATCCGCAGATCCTGCAGGTGGTGGGGCAAGTCTCGGCCGCCGCCTACGCGGGAGCGGCGATCGTGGAGCGCGCGGCGGTCGCGCTGCAGCGGGCGCACGACGCGGCCCTCGACGGCGACCCGCTCGAGGACGAGCGGCAGAACGACCTCGCCGAGCTCGAGACGGCGCAGGCCCAGATCGTCCTGACGCAGCTGGCCACCCGGGCGACCTCCGACCTCTTCGACGCGCTGGGCGCCTCCGGGGTGAGCACCCGCAAGAACCTCGACCGGCACTGGCGCAATGCTCGCACGGCCGCGAGCCACAATCCGTGGGTGTTCAAGGCGCGGATCGTCGGCGACCACGCGGTCAACGGCACCGTGCCGCCGCGGGTCTGGGCGATCGGCGCGGGGCCGAAGCGGTAGTCGCCTCGGCGCCGGCCGGGGGCGGTGGACAGCCGGCGAGGGCGGAGGAGAGGATCGAGGGGGCGGCGACGCGGCCGCCGCGGACGAGGGGGCTCGCGATGATCCGGACGACGACCGCGAGGGGCGCCGGTGCGCTGCTCGCCTGCGGGGCGGGGCTGCTCGCGCTGAGCGGCTGCACGGGAAGCGCCGACGAGGGGACGGCCCCGACGACAGCTCCACCGCTGGTCTCGAGCGCTCCGACGCCGAGCAGTGCCGTGCCGACCGCGAGCGCCGGCAGCGCGACTCCGCTGCCCACCGCGACCCCGGCCACCGCCCTGCTCCCCTGCGAGGACCTGCTCACCGCCGAGGAGGAGGCGTCGCTCGCCGAGGACGGCCTCGCCCTCTCGCCCGAGGCGACGGTCTACGACGCCGACTACCCCGTCGTGCAGGAGATCGCCGAGGACGGGGTGCTCTGCCGGTGGAGCGGCCAGGGCGACGTGTCGGTCGTGGTCGGGCAGCTGGCGGTCCCGGACGCGGAGTGGCCTGACCGGAGCGCCGCGCTCCTCGCCGATGGGTTCACCGCCGACGACACCGCGGCTCCGGGCTTCCTCGACGGGCCCGACGGACCGGACGAGAGCTACCCCGGCCGCGGCGTCCTCCACCGCGACGGCGTCCTCTACTACGTGAGCTACTCCGGGATCGTCGGCTCGATCGTGCCGCTCTCCGACTGAGGCGGCGGATCGACGACCCAAGGCGGGCGCCCGTGGTCGGCGCTGCTCCCCGTCGTCAGCTGCTCGCCGTGGTGGTCGAACGACAGCGGGACTCCCGCCTCGGCGCACTCACGGCCGATCAGGTCCATGGCGTTCCAGAAGTACTCGCTCGCTCGTCGATCCCCGGAGATCGCGGAGAGCAGATTGCTCGTGGCGAGACGAGCAGCGTCGGACGCGATCGAGTTCGAGGAGCTCTCGTCGAAGCCCTCGAGGGCTTCGCGAAACGGTGGACGCAGAACGGGATCGAGTTCCGGCGCGCAGTCGTTCCACGTGCGCTCGAGCGGAACACAGGGAGCGGCCTCCTGATCGCCTCCCGGCTCGGTGCAGCCCACAAGAAGCAGCACGGATACGAGTACCGCCGATGAGGCGGTCGTGCGGTCCACCATCGATCATCGCTCGATGTGCATCGTCCCCGTCGTGACCCAGACCGCGCAGGCCTTCTTGCGATGTTCCGGGGCACTGGTCTCGACGATGTGATCGCAGATCGAAACGCCGGTGTACCACTTCACGCACCCCCCTTGAAACTCGTACTCGCAGTTCTTGTTCGGCTGAATCGGAGCGGCCGAGGCCACCTGCGCCCCGAGAACCGACGTCAGCGCCAGCGCGACGACAGCGAGACCGGACCCGAACCACAGAGAACTCTTCATGACGTCTCCTCATTCGCCTGCAGATCCGCCGGGTCCTGGGACCGTATCCATCGCGGAGAGGGTGTCGGACGGTCGGCGCGAACTCGACACATCGCGGCGCGGGCCGGGCGCTCGAGAAGGGGTAGCGTCGACAGGTGCGATTCCCGTGGCGTTCCCGAGACAGCGAGCGACTGCCGCGGGACGTGCTCGTGCTGGGGGTCGTCGCCTTCTTCGTGATGCTGGGGTTCGGCGTCGTCGTGCCGGTGCTGCCGACCTACGTGCGCAGCTTCGGCGTCGACTACACGGCGGTCGGCGCGGTCGTCTCGGCGTTCGCGCTGATGCGGCTGGTCGCGAATCCGTTCGTGGGGCCGCTCGTCGACCGGTTCGGCGAGCGGGTCGTGCTCGCCATCGGCATCGGCATCGTCGCGCTCTCCTCGGCGCTGGTCGGCTTCGCCTCCGACTACCCGCACCTCCTCCTGCTGCGCGGAGTCGGCGGCATCGGCTCCGCGATGTTCTCCGTCGCGGCGATGACGCTCCTCCTGCGCACCGCGAGCCCGGAGCGGCGCGGCCGCTCGATCGGCTTCTACCAGGGCGGTTTCCTGCTCGGCGGCATGGCGGGCCCCGCGGTGGGCGGCGTGCTCACGGCGATCTCGCTCACCGCCCCCTTCTTCTTCTACGCCGGCACGCTCGCGATCGCGGGGCTCGTCGGGCTGATCCTGCTGCAGCGGCCGGAGCGCGACGCGGCACCGTCCGCCGCGGCGAGGACGAAGCCCCTGCGCGAGGTCGCCCGCGACCGCCGGTACCAGAGCGCGGTGCTGGCGAACTTCGCCCTCGGCTGGTCGGCGATGGGAGTCCGCGCGACGCTCGTCCCCGTGCTCGTCGTCGAGGGGCTCGGCGGGCAGCCCGCCTGGACCGGCATCGCGTTCGCGATCGCCGCGGTGGTGCAGACGATCGCGCTAGCGCCCGCCGGCCGCTTCGTCGACACGGTCGGTCGGCGCCCGGCGCTGATCGGCGGATTCTCCGTCGCGGCGGTGGCGATGCTGGCGATGCCGTTCGTCTCGGAGCTGTGGCTGCTCGTCGTGCTGCTCTGCGTCTACGGAGCGGCGGCCGCCTTCATGGGCACGGCCCCGGGTGCGCTGGTCGGTGACGCCGCGGGCGAGCGCGGCGGCAAGCCGGTCTCGGTGTTCCAGGCCGCGTCCGACCTGGGCGGCGTGATCGGGCCGCTGCTCGCAGGCGCTCTCGCCGACGCCGCATCGCCGACCGCGGCCTTCGCCTCCGCCTTCGTGCTGCTGGCGGCGAGCGCGCTGCTCGGCCTGCGGATCCCGCGCTCGCGGATCGCCTAGCTGTTCCGCCCGCGGGCGTCGACGGGCCAGACGGCGCCGCCGCCGTCGCGGAGGAGGACGCGGTACTCGTCGGCCAGGTTCACCGCGACGCAGACGTGGTTCGGCGCGATCCGCACCCGCGTCCCCACGGGCAGGTCGACACCGGTGATCGTCGCATGGTGCTCCGAGAGCACCGGGATGCGCGCCTCCGGGTGCTCCGGGAGGCGGCCGAAGCCGCTCGAGGCCGCGCCACGATCGGAGGAGAGCACCTTGCTGCCCGCGTCGGCGATCAGGTGGTCGCCGCGGCGGGACACGATCGTGGCGAGGACGGTGACGGCGATGTCCTCGGGCGTCGTCGTGCCGATCTCCCACTGCTGGGCGTCGCCGAGGGCCGAGACCCCGGGGCGCAGCTCCGTGAGCACCGAGGAGTCGGCGAACGCGGCCGACGGGGTCGAGCCTCCGCTGACCACGCGGGCCTCGACTCCGGACGCCGCGAGCGACGCGACCGACTCGGCGAGCGCGCGCGCCTCGTCGCGGGCGGCCGCCGCTCCGTTTCCGGCCGCGTAGCTGTGGCCGGGGAAGGTGAAGACGCCGGCGACGTCGAGCCCGGCCGAGACGGCGGCCGCGGCGATCGCGCCGGCTTCGGCGGGGAGCACGCCGCTGCGGTGGTGGCCGGAGTCGATCTCGACGACGACCTCGAGCCCCTCGCGCTCGGGCAGGGCCGCGGCCAGGCGCTCGGCCGACTCCGCCGAGTCGACGCCGACCCGCATACGGGCGCTCGCGAGGACATGGCGGAGCCGCCCGGCGCGCTCGGCGTCGAGCCAGAGCGGGTAGGCGATGAAGAGGTCGCGGATCCCTCCCGCGGCGAAGACCTCGGCCTCCGAGACGGTCGCGACGGTGAGCCCGACGGCCCCCGCGGCGAGCTGGCGCCGGGCGATCTCGAGCGACTTGTGGGTCTTCGCGTGGGGGCGGAGCGCCAGACCCCGCTCGCGGGCAGCCGCGGCGACGGCGGCGATGTCGCGGTCGAGCACCGCCTCGTCGAGCACCAGCGCCGGAGTGGCGAGAGCGTCGAGCACGGCGGAGCGGGTGGAGCGGGCGGAGGAGTCGGCGGCGGCGGTATCGACGGTCACGCGCCGAGCCTAGGCCGCACCACCGGCCCGCGTCCGGCCGTCACGGCGGCCTCGCGCCGGTCCGCCGCCGGTCATCGCGCCCCGAAGAAGGCCCCGCGGAGGGATCCCGTCGAGCACGACACCGCGTCGACCTCGGAGGCGGCCGCGCCGCTCCGACACCGTCTTCCGGATCGCCCACCTCTCCGCCGGGACGCTCCCGACGATGCTTCCGGGCTTCGGCGTCGTCGGGCTGAGCACTCTCGTCCACTGACCGTTCATCCGCCGCGGGATGCGGGAGGACCCCGGCGCTGCCAGGCTGAGCGGATGACTCCGCAGTCCTCCCGCCTCCGGCCCTTCGGCCCGTCCGGCGCCACCGTCACCCGGCTGACCCTCGGCACCTCCTGGCGCCCCGAGCGCGTCGCCGACCTCGATCGGGTGCCGGCCCTCGAGCGCGTCCTCGACTCCGACGCCGCCACCCGCGCCGTCTCCGTCGTCGACACGTCCAACGAGTACGCCGGCGGCCACAGCGAGCGCCTGATCGGCGAGGCCCTGCAGGCCCGCGGCGGTGTCCCCGAGGGGATCACCGTGGTCACCAAGCTCGACCGCGACCCGAGCACCGGCAGCTACTCGGCCGAGCGGATGCGCCGCAGCCTCGACGAGAGCCGCGAGCGCCTCGGGATGGACGTCCTCCCCCTGCTCTACCTGCACGACCCCGAGCGCATCTCGTACGACGAGGCCTTCGCCGAGGACGGCCCGGTCCGCGCGCTCGTCGCGATGAAGGAGGCGGGCGTCGCCCTCTCGATCGGGATCTCGGGCGGACCCGCGCCGATGCTGCGCCACTACGTCGACACCGGCCTCTTCGACGCCGTGATCACCCACAACCGCTTCACGCTGGTCGACCGCTCCTCCGAGGAGCTGATCGACGCGTCCGTCGACCGCGGCGTGATCGTGGTCAACGCGGCGGTCTACGGCGGAGGCGCCCTCGCGCGCTGGCCGGAGCCGGTCGCCTCCTACGCCTACCGGCCGGCGCCGCGCGAGATCGTCGACGCCGTCGCGGCGATGGGAGCGGCCTGCGACCGGGCGGGCGTGCCGCTCGCCGCCGCCGCGCTGCAGTTCTCGACGCGCGACCCCCGCGTGACGACGACGGTCGTCGGCGCCGCCTCCGCCGAGCACTACGACTCCTTCGTGGCCGACGACGCGCTCGAGATCCCCGACGCCCTGTTCGAGGAGCTGGAGTCGCTCGCTCCGCCGAGCACCGTCTGGCAGGACGCGCCCGGGTCGACCTGGCCGCGCTGATCCGGGCATAGCCGGGCTCTCCTCCCGGTTGGAGCACGTGACCCCCTCCGCGAGATGCCGCCGGCGTGCGCCCTCACCGGCGTATCGCGTACCGAAGCGGCGTTCCGCGGAGAAGCACGACAGGAGAGACATGACCGACACCGCCTTGTTCCAGCCGCTGACGCTCCGCTCGAGGACCGCGCGCAACCGCCTCTGGGCGGCACCGATGTGCCAGTACTCGGTGGAGGCGCAGGACGGCGTGCCCACCTCGTGGCACCTCGTGCACCTCGGCGGGCTCGCGCGCGGCGGATCGGGCGTCGTCATCGCGGAGGCCACCGCCGTCGTCCCCGAGGGGCGGATCAGCCCCTGGGACACGGGGCTGTGGAACGACGAGCAGCGCGACGCCTGGGCTCCGATCGTCGATTTCGTGCACGGACAGGGCGCGCTCGCGGGCGTGCAGCTCGCCCACGCGGGCCGGAAGGCGTCGACCTACCGCGAGTGGAGCGGACGCGGATCCGTGCCGCTGGAGGACGGCGGCTGGCCGACCGTCGCTCCCTCGGCCGTCGCGTTCGAGGGCTACGCGGAGCCGCGCGAGCTGGCCGCGGAGGAGCTGCCCGGCCTCGTCGAGGCGTTCCGCGCCTCCGCCCGCCGCGCCGCGGACGCCGGCTTCGACGTGATCGAGCTGCACGCCGCGCACGGGTACCTGCTCCATCAGTTCCTGTCGCCGCTCTCGAACACCCGCGAGGACTCCTACGGCGGCTCGCTCGAGAACCGGGCGCGCCTGCTGCTCGAGGTCGTCCGCGCGGTCCGCGCCGAGATCGGGGAGCTCGTGCTGCTCGTCCGCTTCTCCGCGACCGACTGGGCCGAGGGCGGCTGGACACTGGAGGAGACGATCACCGTCTCGGAGTGGGCGCGCGCCGAGGGCGTGGACCTCTTCGACGTGTCGACCGGCGGACTCGTGCACGCCAGCATCCCGGTGGCGCCGCTCTACCAGGTGCCGTTCGCGCGCGACCTGCGGAAGGCGACCGGTGCGCTGGTCGGCGCCGTGGGACTCATCACCACGGCGGAGCAGGCGGAGGGCGTGGTCGCGAACGGCGACGCCGACGTCGTGCTGCTCGCCCGCGAGCTGCTGCGCGACCCGAACGCTCCGGTGCGGATGGCGCACGAGCTCGGCGCGGACCTGCCGGTGCCCCCGCAGTACACCCGGGCCTGGCGCTGAGCCTTCAACCGCGAGATGCCACCTGTGCGCACGCCTCGCGGCGTGTCATGTGCACAAGTGGCATCTCGCGGAGGAGAGCGGTCGGGCTCCCCGGAGGAGAGCGTCAGCTCTCGGAGGGCTCCTCGGGAGCGTCCTCCTCGGGGTTGAAGTGCGAGTCTCCGGAGACCCCCACCGCCAGCCCGTCCTCGGAGTGCGGGATGGTCTCGTCGTCGCCGAGACCGTTCGCCTTCTTCTCGCCCTCGGACGAGGTGGCTGCGTCGGTCACGGCTCAGGCCTCGACGTCGCCGCGCCAGGCACCGTCGGGGGTGCCCTGCTTCTCGATGTACTCCTTGAAGTTGTTCAGGTCCTTCTTCACGGCGTGGCTGCCGGCGCCGACGAGCGAGCCGAGCGTCTCGAGGAAGCCCTTCGGCTCCCAGTCGAGCTGCACGGTGACGCGGGTCTCGGTGTCGGAGAGCTTGTGGAAGGTGACGACGCCCGCGTGGTCGGTCTCGCCGCCGGTGCTGTTCCACGCGACGCGCTCGTCGGGGTGCTGCTCGGTGATGTTCGCCTCGAACTCGCGCTCGACGGGGCCGACCTTCACCTTCCAGACGGTGAGGGTGTCGGTGACCTGCTGGATCGACTCGACCTCGTCGAGGAAGCGCGGGAACTCCTCGAACTGGGTCCACTGGTTGTAGGCGACGGACACGGGGACGTTGACGTCGACGGTCTCGATGATCTGCGGCACGGTGGTGCTCCTTGCTGTCTCACTCGGTGTGCGGCGTTCCGCTGCTGCGGTCGTCACGCTCGACGTTAGGCGGGAGCCGCCTGGGAGCGCACCGGGTTGCGGACTGACCCGAACGTGGTAAGCGGAGGCGGTGCTGCGGTGCGCGCGCCGGGACGGCTCCGTCGGGTGCCGAGACGCCGCCGTGCGCGCCGGGACGTCCGCGGGAGGGCGGCGTCCGGACGGCACGGCGGCGTCTCGGGAGCGGCAGGCCGGAGCAGGCCGCGGTCAGCGGTCCTGCGGGTCGCCGCCGAGCTGGCCGATGGCGGGGAGGGGGCCGCCGTCGTCGGCGCCGGTGCGGCGCCAGCGGGCGATGGCGTTGCCCAGGTGGTAGATCACGAGGGCGGCGCCGGCGCCGAGGACGATGCCGCCGAGCTCGAAGCCGCCGGAGGAGAACGAGAAGCCGGCGATCGCGATCACGAGGGAGACCGCGGCGGTGTACTGGTTGACCGGGCGCGAGAAGTCGACGCGGTTGTCGATCCAGATCTTGATGCCGATCACGCCGATCAGGCCGTAGAGCGCAGTGGTCGCGCCGCCCAGGACACCGGCCGGGATCGAGTTGAAGACGGCGCCGACCTTGGGCGAGAGGCTGAGCAGGATCGCGGTGACGCCGGCGACCCAGTAGGCGGCCGTCGAGTACACGCGGGTGGCCGCCATCACTCCGATGTTCTCGCCGTAGGTCGTGGTGCCGGAGCCGCCGAAGGCGCCGGAGAGGGTGGTCGCCACACCGTCCGCGATCAGGGCCCGGCCGGTGCTGGCGTTGGCGGAGGCGTCGGTCATCGTCGCGACGCCGCGGACGTGTCCGACGTTCTCGGCGATGAGGACGAGCACGACCGGCAGGAACATCGCGATGCCCGACCACGTGGATCCGGAGGCGAAGTCGGGGAAGGTGAACGGCGGCAGCCCGAACCAGTCGGCCGCACCGACCGCGGAGTAGTCGATCTCGTTCCGCAGCAGGGCGACGACGTAGCCGATGACCACGCCGAGGAAGATCGAGACGCGGCCGAGGAAGCCGCGGAGGAAGACGCTCGACAGGATGATCGCGGCGAGCGTGATCGTCCCGGTGATCGGCGCCTGCTTGAAGCTGAGGTACGCGGTCGGAGCCAGGTTGAACCCGATCAGGGCGACGATCGCGCCGGCGACGACCGGGGGCATCAGCCTGTCGATCCAGCCCAGGCCGACGACCTGCACGAGGACGCCGACGGCGGCCAGGAGGAGGCCCACGGCGACGACTCCGGCGAGCGCCGACCCCGTCCCTCCGACGGTGGTCGCGGCCGTGACGGGCGCGATGAACGCGAAGCTCGAGCCGAGGTAGCTGGGGAGCCGGTTGCGCGTGATCAGGAGGAACAGCAGCGTCCCGACTCCGGAGAAGAGCAGGGTCGTGGCGACCGGGAACCCGGTGAGCACGGGCACGAGGAACGTCGCTCCGAACATGGCGACGACGTGCTGGATTCCGATCGCGATCGTGGCCGGCCAGGCGAGCCGCTCGCCGGGGGCGACGACGGCGCCGGGCTCGACGGTGCGGCCGTCTCCGTGCAGGGTCCAGATGGGCATGGGGCTCCTCGGCGGGGAAGGGAGGCGGGGGTCGACGTTCACAGTAGCGAGGGGTCTGGCCGTGCCGCGGCACCCGACCTACGATCGGGCCATGGACGGAGCGCGGCGTCTCGGCGAGGAGGAGTTCTCCGCGCACCTCGCCGAGCGGGTCGCGCGGATCCGCGGGTCGTTCGGCGACCTCCCGCTCTGGGCGGTCTCGGGCTGGAGCGGTCCGCGGCTGCTGGCGGAGTGGACGCTGACGGGCGGCCCGCGGGGGCTCTCGTTCCTCGCCGACGAGGCGGTCCCGGGCGGGCCGGGGCCCTCCGTCGAGATCCGCACGACCCTCGGCGATCCGCGGCACGACGTCGCGCTGCTCTGCTGCCGCGAGGAGGCGCCCGTCTCGTTCGTGCAGCCGGAGGCGCTGCCCGCCCCCACGCGGATCGCGGAGATCCCGGTCGACGGGGCTCCGGAGCCCTTCGAGGTCTGGGAGGGAGCCGGGGCCGTGCGCGCGGCCGCCTGGGTGCGCGGGCACGTCCTCACGCTGGAGTGCCGCGGAGTCGATCTGGACGCTCTCGCGCTGGACGAGGTGGACGACATCGAGCCGTTCGTGGCCGGCTGGCTGGAGTTCGTCGGCGCCTCGCGGCGTTGAGCGCCGACCCGCGCTCCCGCGCTGCTGGGAGAGCGCGGAGTCCCGCCCGGCGCGCCGGTGAAAGATGTGCGCCGATCCCGGACAGGAGGGAGCATGAGGCACATGCCAGCTCCCCTCGCGGGTCCCGACCGGTTCGCCGCGGTCGCCGCCGCGGTCGCCGATCCCGTCCGCCGCTACCTCTGGCGGCGCACCGACTCCGCCACCGCCGACGACGTGCTCGCCGCGACGCTCTCGGTGCTCTGGCGCCGCAGCGCCGACGTCCCCGAGGACGACCCGGTGCCGTGGGCGATCGGCGTCGCCCGGCTCCAGCTGCAGAACGCCCGGCGGATGCAGCGCCGCCAGGTCATGCTCGCCCAGCGGATCGCGGTCGTCGATCCGCCCCAGGTGCAGATCGACGAGGGCGAGGCGTCGGGCGCGGAGGAGACCGTGCGCCTCGTGCTCGCCCGGATGCGCGAGCAGGACGCCGAGCTGCTGCGCCTCTGGGCGTGGGAGGAGCTCGACGTCCGCGGGATCGCCGCGGTCCTCGGAGTCACGGCGAACGCCGTCTCGATCCGCCTGCACCGCGCGCGGCGCCGCTTCGCCGAGCTCTACGACTCCACCGACCCGCACGCGCCCGAAGGGGGACTCCGATGACCGGAACCGACGACGAGGACGTCCGCCGCCTCCTCCGCACGGTCGACCCCGCGCGGAGCCTCCCCGCGCTCGACCGCGACGAGCTCGCCGAGCAGATCGCCGCCGCGACGGGCGAGGGCACGCGGACGGTGCACTCCCGCCGCCGCTCCCCCTGGCTGATCGTGGGAGTCGGCGCGCTGAGCGCCGGGGCCGCCGCCTCCCTCCTGCTGCCCTTCGCGCTCGGCGTGGGCGGGGGCAGCACCTCGACGCTGATCCTGCCGAGCACGGGCGGGCCGATGGCCGCGTGCTCGCCGGTGACGGCCGCCGCGCTGGCCCCTGCTCAGCTCGCGTTCCGGGCCGAGGTCCGCTCGATCGACGGGAGCACCGTCACCCTGCACGTGCTCGAGCGCTACGCGGGCGAGGTCGGCGACGGCGTCACAGTCACCCAGGGCAGGGAGACGGCGGTGGACGGGGCCCCCATCGTCTTCGAGACCGGGGTCGACTACCTGGTCGCGGCCGACGGCGACACGATCCTGACCTGCGGCCTCAGCGGCGAGAGCTCCCCCGAGCTCGCGGCGCTGTACCAGGAGGCGTTCTCGCGGCAGTAGGCGGAGGCGGGTAGCGCCCCGGGCGGGCGGTGGCAAGGGCCTCCCCGATCGGGGGGAGCGGCGCGCAGGCTGAGGCACGGGCTTCTCGGCCCTCCCCCTCCGGTCGCCCGGCGGCGCCCGCGGGCCCTCGGCGACACCGCCCCGCCCGCCCCGCAGGAGGCCCGCATGCCGGTGTTCCGGCTCCTCGAACCGCTCCACGCCGCCGGCGTCGCGCTCGCCGACCTCGCGAGCGATCGACTCCGCCTCCACGGCGACGGCTCCGACGTCCGCATCACCGCGGTGACCGTCGCGCACACCGAGGCGGGCCCCGGCGCCCTCTTCGCCGCGCTCCCCGGGAGGAGGAGCCACGGCGCCCGGTTCGCGGCCGACGCGGCGGCGGCAGGAGCGGTCGCCGTGCTCACCGACGCGGGCGGGCTCGACGAGGCGCGCGCCTCCGGACTGCCCGTCCTCCTCAGCGACGACCCCCGCACCGCCCTCGGCCCGGTCGCGGCGCGGGTGTACGGCACGAGGAGCGGACCGGTGCTCCTCGGCGTGACCGGCACCAACGGCAAGACCAGCACCGTGCACCTCCTCGACGCGGTGCTCCGGCAGCTGGGCGTCGTCTCGGGGCTGAGCTCCACCGCCGAGCGCCGCAGCGCCGACCACGTGGTCGCCAGCCGCCTCACCACGCCCGAGGCCTCCGAGCTGCACGCGCTCCTGGCCCGGATGGCGGAGGACGGCGTCGAGGCGGCGGCGATCGAGGTCAGCGCTCAGGCGCTCGTGCGCTCCCGGATGGAGGGGATCGTGCTCGACGTCGCCGGGTTCACCAACCTCAGCCACGACCACCTCGACGACTTCGGCGACCTGGACGAGTACCTCCGCGCCAAGCAGCGCCTGTTCACGCCCGAGCGGAGCCGCCGCGGCGTCGTGGTCGTCGACACCGAGGCGGGGCGCCGGGTCGCCCGCGAAGCCTCGGTCCCGGTCGTCACGCTCTCGGCCGGGGACGGAGCCGACTGGCGGATCGACGTGCTCGAGACCGCGGTCGACCGCACCCGCTTCCGGCTCACCGCCCGCGACGGCTGGTCGACGACCACCACCGTCCCGCTCCTCGGCCGCCACATGGCCTCGAACGCGGCCCTCGCGCTGGTGATGCTGATCGAGGCGGGCCACGCGCGCGACCGGGTGGCCGCGGCGGTCGGCTCCGGGATCGACGTCACCGTGCCCGGGCGGACGCTGCTCGTGTCCGGCGCCGACGGGCCGCGGGTCTTCCTCGACTTCTCGCACACGCCCGACTCGGTCGCGCGCACCGTCGACGCCCTCCGCGAGGTGACGCCCGGCCGCGTGCTCGTCCTCCTCGGCGCCGACGGCGACCGCGACCCGAGCAAGCGCGCGCCGATGGGCCGGGCCGCCGCCGAGCGCGCCGACTTGGTGATCGTCACCGACCACCACCCGCGCTTCGAGGACCCCGCGCGAATCCGCCGCGCCCTGGTCGACGGCGCCCGCCGCGTCGAGCGCTGCGAGGTGCTCGAGATCGCGGAGCCGGCCGACGCCGTCCGCGCCGCCCTGCACCGGGCCGGCCCGTCCGACTCCGTCCTCTGGGTCGGCCCCGGCGACACCGACTACCGCGTGGTCGGCGCCGACGACCTCCCCTACTCGCCCCGCGCCGACACGGCCCGCGCGCTGGCCGAGGCCGGCTGGAGCGTCGACCTGCTTGACTGACCGGGTGTTCTCGACCCTCCCGGTGCGCCGCGTGCAGGCCCGACCCGAGCACCCCGCCGACCTCGCGCGGTGGCCCGCGACGCTCGCGCCCGTGCGGCAGGTGCTGGCCGAGGGCTGGGATCTCGGCCAGGTGACGGTGATCACCGGCGAGAACGGCTCGGGCAAGTCGACGCTGCTCGAGGCGGTCGCCCTCGCCTACGGGCTGAACGCGGAGGGCGGATCCACGGGTGCGATGCACTCCTCCCGCGCCTCGGAGTCGGACCTGGCCGAGCACCTCCAGCTGGTCCGCGGGGCCGGCGCGTCCAAGCGCGGCTTCTTCCTCCGCGCCGAGACGATGCACGGCTTCTTCAGCTACCTGGAGGAGGTGGGGATCGACGGCGGATACCACGAGCGGAGCCACGGCGAGTCGTTCCTCGACATCGTGGCGAACCGCTCCCGGATCAGCGGGCTGTGGCTCCTCGACGAGCCGGAGTCGGCCCTCTCGGTGTCGGGCTGCCTCGCCCTGATCGGGCAGCTGCGCGACCTGGTCGCCGGCGGCTCGCAGGTCGTCCTCTCCACGCACTCGCCGATCCTCGCGGCCCTCCCCGGAGCCGACCTCTACGAGCTCGACGAGACGGGCCTGCGCCTTTGCCGCTACGACGACCTCGACCTGGTGCGGACCTGGCGCGGCTTCCTCGACCAGCCGGCCCGCTTCCTGCGCCGGCTGGAGTAGGCCGGCGGGCGCTCGGCCGCGCCGGAACGGGCCGTTCGTGTTCGCCACGAAGGGAGGTACGTCGGCAGGCCGCCCTGATCTCGCGCATCCCGAGCCGCCCGGGCGAAGCCCTCCTCCGGCACGAGCACTGTCAGGCCGCGGAGGCCGCCGTCGGCCGGGCGACCCGGGGCGCCCAGCCCACCGCGATCGCGGCGCCGGCGAGCGCGAGCTGTCCGAGCGGCGGCAGGATCGCCGAGACCAGGGAGCCGTCGCCGCCGGACGTGACGAAGGTGTCGGCGACCGACATCCCGAAGCCGAACCCGGCGAAGAAGCGGAAGACGACGGCGCCGGCGACCAGGACGAGCATGAGCACCGCGATCCGCCGCGGAGTGAGCGGCGACCTCCGGCCGACCAGGGCGCCGACCGTCACGACGATCGCGGCGGCCGTCCAGAACGCGGCCCACCCGGTGACCCAGATCGCGTGGGAGCCGAACTCGAAGCCGTCGCGCTCGGACATGTTCGCGTAGATCTCCGCCAGGGCCACACCGGGGACCTTCGCCTGCGGATTCCAGACCAGCAGATCCACCGCGCCCACCACCGTGACGCCCGCCACGAGCGCGAGGCCCGCGAGGGCGACGGGGAGGCGCTGAGCGCGGGTCGCCGTCCGCGGTGCGAGGGCGATGGTCCGCGAGCCGCCGAGGACGATCGCCCCGCAGACGAGTCCGGCGAGGGAGACGGGCAGGCCGACGAGGGCGAGGGGTCCGGGGAGGAGGAGGCCGGCCGCGGTGAGCACCGGGCCGACGACGGCGGCGACCAGGGAGATCCGCGCGAGCACCGTGCGGGCCGACGCCGCGGCGCCGAGGAGGTGGACCGCGCCGAGGACCGCGACCGCGACGGCGGCGACGAGCACCGCGGTCTGCACGGCGCCGACGGCGGCGAGGGCGGTGTCGGAGGCGGCACCCGGCTCGGGGACGATCCCGCCGCCGGTCAGCGCGATGCCGCTCAGCATGAGCGCGGCCGCGGCGAAGAGCGCGAGTCCGCGGCGGGCGAGGCGGCGCGGAAGCGTGCCCCGCGCTTCGCCGGTGTGCGCGGGCAGGTCGCGGTCGACGCTCACCAGCAGGGCGAGCGCTCCGAGGACGACGCCGCGCCGGGGCAGTCCCAGCTCGGCGGCCCCGGCCAGGTCCGCCCGCCACTCCTCGAGGTAGCGCTCGCGGGCGAGCGGGGGCAGCAGCAGCGACAGGAGCCGCAGGAGCGCGCTCACGCGGTCGCCTCCGCCGCTCGCGGCGCCGTCCGCGCGGTCGACCTCATCCGCTCGACGGCGGCCCGGGCTGCCGGGGCGCCCTCCGCGGTCAGCTCGTAGAGCCGGCGACGCGGGCCGCTCCGCTCGCTCGCGGCCTCCCACTCCGAGACCACCCAGCCCGCTCCCTCGAGCCGCTCCAGGATCGGGTAGACGCTGCCCGCCGGTCGCCCGGTGGCCTTGATCACGACCATGCCCCAGGTCGGGCCGTCGGCATCGAGGAGGGTCCGGAGGACGTCCGCCGTGGCGGGCGTGAGGCGAGGGAGTGGCTGCACACGGATGACGCTACCTATGTAGAGATAGCGGGGTCAATCGGATCGCCTCCGTGCGTACGGGCGATACCACTCCACTCCCCGGCCGCGGTCGGGCCCTCAGTCGTGCGACGACTTCGCCGCCCCCGTCCGAGGAGGACCGGAGTCGGTTCCGGCCCCGCTTCCCTGATCGGCGGGATCGGCGCCTTGAAACTCCGATGACCAGGGCGGGATCAGCTGCCGCATCACCCTTCACGGCGGGGTGGTCGCCGAGCAGATCAGCACAGGCGCGTCCGCCTCGGCGATCCCCACGGCGACCCCGCAGCAGCCGCGGACACTGCCGCTAGCCGGACCCAGCGCGCAGAACGTCGGCCGAGAGCAGCCGCCCTCCACCCTCGGGGGACGGCGGGCACTCTCGGCCGACGGTCTGCGCGCGAGCGCGGGGACTACTTGCGGAACATCCGCGCCGTGGTCTCGAAGAGGCCCTTCACGGGGCGCTGCTGCTCGCCCTGCTGGGCGCCGAGGACGATGATGACGGCGGTCAGCACGGGGATGGCCCACTGGGTGACCTTCTGCACGCGGAGGGCCGTGGTCAGCTCCTGTGAGTTGTGCTCCGACGCCTCGGTCACGCCGGGGGCGCCCTCGTCGGCGTGCTTGGCCTGCGTCGCTCCGGCGACCGCGGCGATCACCGAGGCGGCACCGGCGAGCCCGGTCACGACGGTCTTGACGACGGTGTTCGTGCGGCTCTCCTGCTGGTTGGCCAGGCGGGTCTTGTTGGCGAGGACGAGTCCGATGCCGCCGACGCCGTGGGCGGCGATCGCGGCGAGCTGCACAGGGGTCCAGCGGGCCCAGCCGTTCGAGGAGAGGCGGAGGCGCTCCGCCGGGTCGGACGAGGTGGACGCGGCGCCGTTCAGGCCGACGGCGCCCATGAGCGAGCCGCCGAACCAGGCGGCGGCTCCGAGGTCGTGGAGACTGCGGACGAGGGTGTTGCGGGAGGGCATGTGGGCCTCTTCTCTGCCGGCGGCGGACGTCGGCGGTGGTCGGCTGGTGCGGACTCCTCCGACGCTACGCGCGCCCTGGAACCGCGCACGGGGCTTGACCTCTCCCCCTCCGACACGCTCCGCTGGAGGTCACCGACCGACCCGGACCGACCGACCCGAGGAGCCCCGCGATGCCCACCGACGACGAGAAGCGGACGACCCGCGACGAGTTCCACGACGCCGTGAACATGACCGCGAAGGAGCTCGAGGAGTGGCTCGGCACCGACGAGTCGAAGGAGGTCGGCCAGAAGCCGGAGGGCGGCGGCGAGTCCGTCGGCCACGAGAGCGGGCGCCGCATCGTCGACCTGCTCGGCACGAAGCAGGCCGACCTGAGCGACGACGACTACGCCCACATGACGAAGGTCGTCGGCTACGTGCACCGGCACGCGAAGCAGCGTCCCTCGGGCGATGTCACCGAGACGAAGTGGCGCTACTCCCTGATGAACTGGGGCAACGACCCGCTGAAGGGCTGACCCGGTCCGAGAGCTGCGCTCAGCACATCCCGAAGAGGTTGCAGAGGGCGCCGCGGTCCTGGATCGACTCCATGCCGCCCGGCTTCTGCACCTTCGGCAGCTCGTAGGAGGCGGCGACCGTCTGCACGCCGGCGGACGAGGCGGCCTGCACGGGAGCGGCGGCAGGAGCAGCGGCGGGAGCGAGAACGGCTCCGAGGGCGAGTGCGGCGGCGGCGAGGATCGGGGCCATGGTCGTTCTCCTGTGATCGAGGGGTGCGATCGGCTCGACCGCTCCACCAGCATGGCGACGCCCCGTCGCACCGCTCCTGTACGAAAGACCAGTCCGCCCTTGTACGGAAGGCCGACGGGGCTCGGAGAAGGCTTCGGTACCCTGGTCCCGTGGTGGGGACGACGCGGTGGACGAACGACGTGCGGACGCTGCCCGGCGGCTGGATCACCCGGTCCCTCCTCCTCGGCTCCTTCACGCTCCTCGTCGTCATCGACCTGATGGGCGGCAGCGTCGACCTCACGTCGGTCCGCGGCTGGATCGAGCTGGCGCTCCCCTACCTGCCGCTCCTGGCGCTGCTCGCCGGCGCGATCCCCGCGGCGGTCTCGCTCTACCTCGTCTACGCCGTCGTCCTGATGCTCGGCGCCCCGCCGCTGCTGCTCGCGGCGCTGATCTTCCCGACCATCGTGGTGGTCGGCTTCGTCACCTTCCTCCTCCCCTGGCGCGCGGGGCTCGTCTTCGTGCTCGGCACCCTCGTCCTCCTGCCCGCGGTGCTGCTCGTCGACCGCGCCATGGGCACGGCCGTCTACGTCCTGGGCGCGTTCGTCCTCTTCGGCGGCACCGCCGGGCTGGGCCTGAACGCCTTCCGGGGCCGCAGCGAGCGGAGCGAGCGCCGGGCCGACCTCATCCAGGAGGAGCAGGCGCGGATCCGCAACGAGGAGCGGACCCGGCTCGCGCACGAGCTGCACGACATCGTCGCGCACGAGGTCACCATCATCGCCATGCAGGCCCGCCGCGCGACCTCGGTCGAGGACCCGGCCAAGACCGAGCGCATCCTCGAGAGCATCGGCGACGCGGCGCAGCAGGCGCTGCAGGATCTGCGGAGCCTCGTGACGCTCCTCCAGGACGAGGACGAGGCAGGCGCTCCCGCCCGCGGCGACTCCGACCTGCTCGGGACCCCGGAGGTCTCGGGCGCCACGACCACCGCTGTCGGCTTCGTCCACGACGTGCGGAACGTCGCCGACGCGATCGAGCGCGCGGGCTTCCGGGTCCGCCTCGACGTGGCGGGCTCCGTGGCGCAGGTGCCCGCGAGCCTCCGTCAGGTGCTGCGGCGCACGGTCCGGGAGCTGGGCACGAACGTGCTCAAGCACGGCGACACCGCCGGTGAGGTGCAGCTCCGGCTCGAGGTGTCGGGGGGCGAGGTGCAGCTGAGCTCCTCCAACGCGATCGCCTCCGCGGCTCCGATCGTCTCCTCGCACCTCGGGATCGAGGCGATGTCGGCCCGCTGCGCCGTCTTCGGCGGGCGGCTGGACGCGGGAGCCCGCGGCGGCCGCTGGACCACGACCATGACCATCCCCCTCGAGGGCCGGGCGTCCGGTGCGCTCGTCGCGGGGGCGACCGACGAAGGACGAGAGCGATGACCCGCGTGCTGCTGGTGGACGACGAATCGATGACCCGCGAGATCCTCCGCGACTACCTCTCGCAGGACCCGGCGATCGAGGTGGTGGGCGAGGCCTCCGACGGGAGGATCGCGGTGCAGCAGGCGGCGACGCTCCAGCCCGACCTGATCCTGATGGACATGCAGATGCCGGTCATGAACGGCGTCGCTGCGACCGAGCGGATCCACGCCGAGCACCCGGGCATCGCGATCCTCGGGCTCAGCACGTTCACCACGGACCGCTACGTCGTCGACCTGCTCCGCGCGGGCGCCTCCGGCTACCTGGTCAAGGACACGAAGCCGCGGGAGATCATCGCGGCGGTGCACGCGGTGCTCGCGGGCGAGTCCGTGCTCTCCGCCGAGGTCACGCGCCACGTGGTGAAGGGGCTCGAGGAGTCGGTGCCGGCGGAGACGGTGCCGGACCCCGATCTGCTCGAGGCGCTCACCGAGAAGGAGCTCGAGGTGATCCGCCTGCTCGCCCGCGGGATGAGCAACCGCGAGATGGCGCAGGAGCTGTTCGTCACCGAGTCGACCGTGAAGGCGCGGTTCGTGAAGGTGATGGAGAAGCTGGGCGTGCGCGACCGGGTGCAGATCCTGGTCTCGGCGATCGAGCACGGGCTCGTCGACCTGGGGACGCGTCCCGGCCGGAGCTGATCGAGCCCGCCGGATTCAGCCCCAGCCGACCACGTCGGCGACGGGCCGCAGGAGCCCCGCGACCGCCCGCTCGAGCGCACTCTCGTCGACCGCGGCGAGCGCCGACTCCGGATCGAGCACCAGGGCGCCGCCCCAGCCCATCACCTCGTACTCCACCAGGGTGCGCGCGAGCGTCTCGGGCGACCGCCAGGCGCGGAGGAGGTTCGCCCGCGCGAACGCGTGCGCGGCGCGTGCTCCCTCCCCGTGCGCGGCGCGGCCGTCGAGGACGGTGCGCAGCACGGTCTCGAGGGTCGGGATGCCCTGGCCGGCCGGGGAGACGACCTGCCAGGTGAGGGAGGGGCGGCTCGAGCGCAGGCCCCGCGCGACCTGGGCGACCGCATCGCCGCCGGCGGAGCGCAGTGCGGCGGGGACGAGCGGCTCAGCCCCCGCGGTGAGGCGGCACAGCGCCAGGAACGTCGCAGCGTGGCCGACCTCGCCGGACGGGTCCGCGCCGGTGACGATCGTGCTCTCGTAGCCCTGCTCGCGGGACTGGTGCAGAGCGCTCGGCAGCGGAGCCGCGGCGGGCACGGAGACGGGCCGGGACGTCTCGCGGACGGCGCGTTCGGGCCCGACCACGGCGAGCACCGGATCCCCGGCTCCCTGGGCGCGCTCGAGCGTCAGGGCGGTCCAGGCCGCGGCGCCCTCCGGAGGGAGCACCGCGGTGAGGCTCTGCGCCCCGGCCGTCGCCGTCCACGCGAGCGAGACCGCTCCGGGGGGAACGGCCGAGCGGAGGCGGGCAGCGCGGTCGGGCCCGTCGTCTCCGGCCGGGTCGCGCCAGCCGAGGGCGACGACGGCGAAGCGGGAGCGCTCGTCGACGACGGCGAGCGGGGGTGCGGCGGTCATGGGCTCCTCCTTCCGGGACGGGTGGAGGCGGCGGGAACGCCCAGTGCGGCGAAGGGCTGCTCGGCGAGGCGGGCCGCGGCGTCCGCGAGCAGCGGGCGCGGCGGCCGCGCGGCGAGGGAGTCGACGAGCTCGCCCGCGAAGCCGGGCGCACCGCGCAGCAGGGCATCCCGGGCGACGGTGCGGGCCAGACGCTCGTCGTCGTGCACCAGCCGCTCCGCACGCAGCACCGCGCGGTGCCGGGCGTGCTCGAGGGCGGAGTCGTCGCTCACCGCGAGGGCGCGGAGGCGGTGCCACGGATCGACGGGCACGGCGTTGTCGTCGACCAGCACGAAGAGGTCGTCGGCGACGGTGTCGCCCGGGCCGAAGAGTCCGGCGCTCGCGTCGAGTCCGGCCTGCGCAGCGAGCGCCTCGGCGGCGATCAGGTCGCCGAGCAGCTCGTCGGAGACGCGGGTCGACGGCGCGGCGGCGGTCGCGGCGAGCCGGCGGGCGGCGGGCTCGGCGCGGTACTCGGGGCGGGCCGTCCCAGGTGGGACGGCGACCGGTCCTGCCGCGCGATCGGGCGTCTCCGCGAGGGCCGCGACCAGGCGGTCCAGGAGCCGGGCGGGGTCGTCGGCCGTGACGCCGACCAGCACGGAGCCGGCCGGGCGGTAGTGGCGCCTGTGCAGCGCGCGCAGGACGGGCTCGGTCGCGCGGCCCTCGAGGTCGAGGTCGCCGCTGCCGTCGTGCGCGTTCGGGGCGTCGGCCCAGTAGCGGGCGGTCAGGTGCGGCCACGGCAGCACGCCGCCCGGAGCGGGGGCGAGGCGCGCGGCCCGCTCAGAGGCGACCGCGCGGATCTGCTCCGCGATCTGCTCCGGCCGGAAGGCGGGGCGGAAGACCTGCTCGACGAGCCGCTCCGCGATCACGGCGGCCGACCCGGGAGAACCCGTCTCGAAGAACTCGGAGTAGTCGAGGTGCGTGTGACCGCCGAGGACGCCGCCGCTCTCGGCGACGCGGGTCTGCCGGACGAGACCGGCGACCCCCTCACTGTCCTGGTAGACGAGGTGCTCGATCAGGTGCAGCATCCCCTCCTCGCCGTCGCGCTCGTGGCGCATGCCGGCGGGCACGGCGAGGGCGACCGAGTCGTTGCGGACCTCCGGCCGGTGCACGACGAGCGCGCGGGCGCCGGAGGGCAGGGCGGCGGACAGGGTCGGGACGTCGCGGGCGCTCATTCCGCCCGCTCCCCCAGCTGTGCGGCGGACAGGCGCAGCAGCAGCCGCGCCTGATCGCTGCTGGCGCCCCCGGAGCGGTGCCAGTCGACGGCGTGCTGGGCCAGCCGGAACGCGGTGCCGACGCGCAGCAGCTCGGCGTCGTGGTCCTCCTCGAGCGAGAGTCCGCGGCGGAGCGCGTCGAGGGCCGGGCGGAGCGCGGGGTGGAAGGCGTGCAGCTCTGCGAGCTCCCCGAGCACCCAGGCGGCGTCCCAGACCGGGTCGGCGAGCCCGACGTCCTCGCCCGTGAGCAGAGCGACGCGGGTCCCGCCGACGACGAGGTGGGCGAGGCCGGGGTGGCCGTGGACCACGACCGCGGCCGGCGAGGCGACGACCGCCTCCGCCCAGTCGGCGAGCTCGAGGAGACCGCCGGCGCCGAGCTCCTCGGCGGCGGGCGCCCAGCCACCGGCGAGCCAGCCGCGGGCGCGCTGCAGCGGACGCGGAGGGAGCGGCTCCCCGGCGGGCCGGGCGCCGTGGAGCGCGTCCAGCGCGCCCTTCCACTCGCGGCCGACGGAGACGAGCGCCTCCTCCGACAGCTCGTGGAGGAGCGCGGGCAGCAGGGCGCGGGCGGTGGTGCGGTAGCGGCGGATCGACGGGTCGGCGCCTCCCGGCACGATCCGGGGATCGGGCGCTGCGAGGCGGACGGGCACCGGCGAGAACGGCAGCGGCGCCTGCTCTCCGAGGCGGCGGGTCCAGACGGTGGTCCCGTCGGGTCCTTCCGAGAGCTCGGTGACGAGCAGCCCGGTGACGAGGGCCCGCGGAGGGGCGGTGGTGCTCACGCCGACCTCGCCTCCTCCGCGGCCGCCGGTGCCGTGCGCAGCGACTCCAAGTGGCGCAGCACCGCGGGGAACGCGGGCGGCACCCAGGCGAGCGCCGTGTCGCTGGACTCGCTCGGCCCGGGCACGGGGTCGATGACGGTGAAGTTGGCCGGCTCGCGCAGCAGCGCGAGGGTGGACTCGACGACCGGGTTGCCGAGCGCCCGCGGCGGCAGCGACGGAGCGATGCACACCGGCGCCTCCGTCGTGAGGGCCGCGAGCAGCGACGGGGAGTCGGTGATGCCGTGCGCGAGGCGCGAGGCGTAGTCGAGGGTGGCCGGGTAGATCAGGAAGAGGTCGGCCCACTCGGCGAGGTCGACGTGGGCGACGACGATCTCGTCGTCCCAGCGGTCGTCCTGGATCCGGCCGCGCAGTCGCGACTCCAGGTTGTGCCGGGTGGTGAAGCGGTAGGCCGAGTCGCGGACGAGCACGCGGAACTCGGTCGCCGGAGCGGCGGCGCGCGCCCACTGGATCCAGTAGGGCATGACCTGGGTCATGGCGGAGCCGGTCAGGACGAGGGCCACCCGGGAGTAGCCGAAGCGGCCGAGCGAGAGGTCGGAGAGTGCGGCGCTCTGCGCACCGGGCGGGGTGGTCATGGCGGTCTCCTCAGAGGGCGGCGGGCGGGAGGCCGCGAGCGAGCGGAGCGGCCCGCGTCGCCGGCTCTACGAGCTGACCGCGGAGGGCGCCCCGGCAGCCCGGGCCGCCGTCGAGCGGATGAGGT